>JBPYDX010000310.1:0-3181 GCA_051986115.1 Candidatus Eremiobacteraceae bacterium | reverse complement strand
TACGAGCTTTTGCGATCTCCTTCAATAAGTTGAAGTTTTGCATGTTGCGAGCGCCGATTTGCAGCACGTCGGCGAACTGTTCGACCAGTCCGACGTCGCGCGGGTCGAGTACTTCAGTGACAATGGGTAAGCCGGTTGTTGCTCGTGCCTCCGCCAAAATCTCAAGACCCTCTTTGCCCATGCCCTGAAACGAGTATGGTGAAGTGCTGGGCTTATACGCGCCCCCGCGCAGCATAGTTGCACCGCAGCTCTTGACCCATTTGGCGGTTTGCATGAGCATGTCTCGGCCTTCGACAGTGCATGGGCCAGCGATGACGTGAACCTCAGGACCACCGATGCAGACACCCGTGCCAACGCGAACGACGGTATCAGATTGCGCGCCTTCGCGGCTAACTAACTTGTATGACTTCCCGATCGGTACGACCCGATCGACCGCCTCGAACCCACCAAGCTGTGCGGCAAGCATGTCTTTGTTGTCGCGCACGCCGAGCACACCGATGATTAAGCGCTCGGCTCCTTGTGAAACGTTGACGTCATATCCCATCGACCGAATTTTGTCAATGATAGCTTGAGTCTGTTCAGCGGTCGCGCTGCGCTTAATAACAACGATCATGTTCGCGAAATCCTTTTGTCGCTCGTAAGGTCAGGCCGCAAGCCGGCAGCGCCTCCAAGATATACGTGCACGACATCGTCTTGCGAGACGTCGGTATTGACCAGCATGAGGACCCGGATGCATGAAGGCAGGCACCCTGGCACGTCGATTTCATTCCCGCACATCAGCGGGACCTGCCCCCAACCGAGCGCGCGCGCCGCTACTGCGGGAAATTCGGCATTGAGATCCGGCGTCGTCGTAAAAAAGACCGCTGCGATATCATCGGGATGCAACGTGTTCTGTGCAGTCATCTCTCGCAGCAATTGATCGGTCGCAGCGGTAATCGCGTCTGCGGTGTTGACCTCAGCGGTAGTCGCACCTCGTATGCCTCGCACGCTCATTCAGATGAACCTTCGGCGCGCAGGCGCTCCAGTTCCCGCGCCTCGCTCGGCGTGAGCGTGCGCGTACAGCCAATTTTCAGCTTGCCTAAACGCAGCGGCCCAAACTGCGTGCGCTCAAGCGATACAACACGAAGGCCATGGCGAGCGCAGGCACGGCGCACCTGCCGATTCTTTCCTTCCGTAAGGGTAATTGAAAAGCGGTGCGCACCATCTGGGGTTCGACGAACGTCGCTTGCGCCTAACGATGCGGCGACCGCCGCGTTCATCGTGCCACGAGCGACGACATCATAACGTTTAGGAACTTCGCTCGACGGATGCATCAACCATCGAGCCAGCGCTCCATCAGTCGTACACAGTAAGAGGCCTGTGGTTTGCGCGTCTAGCCGGCCAACGGGAAATAATCGTCGCTCGTTCGGCAAAAAATCCGCAACAGTCTTGCGTCCGCGGTCGTCGTGCATCGTGGTGATAACGCCTGGCGGCTTATTCAATATCAACGTAAGCTGATCGCGAAAGGCGTCGTTATGGATGCGCCGGCCCCCAACGGTGACGCTGACTTTCGTTGGATCGATGCTGTCGCCAAGTGCCGCGCGTTGGCCGTCAACGACAACAGCACCACGGGCAATCAGTTCGTCCGCTGCACGGCGCGATGCGACGCCGCTGTCGGCGAGAAATTTATTGAGCCGCATCTTCATTGCTTGACCGTGTTGGGCGCATTTTTGTAGACGCTGTTGGGTTCGAGGACGATGCGACTATCAGGATAGTCGATATACACATCAAACAGCCGCAAGAAATCGTAACCAATTAATCCGTCGAGGCCTTTGGGCTGAAAGCAGCTGTTATCGCCTACTTTCCAGACCGCCCAATCGCGCACCCCAACGCTTCCCATGCTGACCTCCGGAACGGAGTAGGGAACTTGTTGAATCTGACCGCACAGCGGCCAAAACGAGCGGTAATAGATATTTTGCGCATCGTCTTTTAGTTCGTGGCTAGCGCTAAAGACGTCTGGGTCGACGTTTGCCAGCTGCGGAAAGGCGACAACCGTCGTTGCGCCCGTATCGATCACAAACGACGAACCAGTAACGTCTCCAATTTTGGCCTCGACAACGGGCACTTTGTCACCCGCTGTCACGGGAAACTGCGCCGCATCGGGCGGCACAACAAAATCCGAGGGCGGTATAATCTCAACACTCTCGTGATCGTAATCGATCTTGACCACCTCGTTTGCTAGGAAATCATAGCCCAGCACGCCGACCACGCTTAGCCCGTTGTCATAGTGGCGATAAAACGAACCCGATTCAAATGAAAGCCCTTGCACTTGAGCAGGCCCAAGCTGAGCATCGGCGATTACCAAACTTTGGTCACCGCTTTTTGCAGGCGCCATAGAATCAAACACGGATTTGTCGAGCATGTCAAAGCCGAAGCCTGTATCAAGTGCGACATCAAGGCCTCTGCCTGCGACATTGAGCCGCAGTACAATCACACCGTTGAGAAAACGCGCTGGAACCGAAACGTCAGTGCTGCCCGCGGGAAGTACCCATGTCGCGCCCGCGCTCGTATCAGCGGCTGCGTCGGCTGGGCATGCAAGCCAAAGAATGAATGCGACAAGAAAAAGAGCCGCTGGGCGATGGAACATCGCTCGTACAGTTACATACGTGCGCGCGGGTTTACTTGAATTCTAGCGGTCTTGCTCCGCGCTGGCGAGCGACATCGCTTCTTTGGTAACGGACTTCAGGAATTCTTCATTGCTGTCGGTCCGGCGGAAGCGCTCGAGAATAAGTTCGGTCATCTCTTGCGTTCCTAAGACTGCGGTCGCGCGGCGCAGCATTACGACTTTGCGCAATTCTATCTCACTGAGGAGCAATTCCTCATGGCGCGTGCCCGATCGCTTAATGTCAACGGCCGGGAAGATGCGGCTGTCCGCAAGCTTACGAACGAGATTGATTTCCATGTTGCCGGTGCCTTTGAACTCTTCGAAGATCACATCGTCCATCTTCGAACCCGTTTCGATGAGTGCGGTTGCCACAATCGTGAGGCTGCCGCCCTCTTCGATGTTACGGGCTGCGCCAAAGAACCGCTTGGGCCGGTGAAGTGCACTCGTATCCAGACCGCCTGACAGGGTACGTCCGGTTGACGGCATCACTTGGTTCCAGGCGCGGGCCAATCGCGTGATCGAGTCGAGCAAGATCAC
>JBPYDX010000309.1:0-5776 GCA_051986115.1 Candidatus Eremiobacteraceae bacterium | reverse complement strand
CACACGGATTTGCTCGTCTTGAATCTGTGTGGTGACCTTGAGCTTCGCGCCCTTGATCGCGTCGACGATTCGTTTTGCTTGATCTTTTGCGATACCCTGCGCGCACGTCACCGTTTGTCGCAGGGTTCCGCCAGACGCTTGCTCGACTTTGCCGAAAACCAACGCCTTGAGCGAGACTCCGCGTTTGACGCACTTGGTCTGTAGGATATCGACGACGTTGCGCAGTTTCATATCGTCGTCCGCAACGATCGTAATCGTCATCTCGGAAAGCTCGACAGACGAGCGAGAATTTTTAAAGTCGAACCGGGTAGCTATTTCGCGCTGCGCTTGATTGATGGCATCGACCAAGTTCTGGCGATCGACGCGCGAGACGACGTCGAACGAGGACTCACTCATGCAGGGCTTTGAGCTGATCCACCGGCGTCTTCACTGCGAAGACGCGATCCTTTACTTCACCCGCGTGTCCAAGCGTGCCAAGATCCCTGCCGTCAATGTTGGCGACGACGCCGCCGGCGTTGCCAGCGCGCAGTGAAATCTCGTGCAAGCCATGAAATTCGCGCACGGTCCCGGCCGGAAGCGTCTCATAAACGACGCGCTTTCCGTCGACCGTTATTGAGAGCCAGCTAGGCTGAGTTAATTGCAAACGCAGATTTACACCGCCGCCGCCTGCAGTTTGATCTTCCGCATCCGTTTTGAAATCGTTGGGCTGTGCAGATGCTTGCGGCTCTGCGACTGACGTTTGCGCAGCTTGCTGGTCGACTGTCGTGCCTTTATTGGTATTTGAGAACACTCCCCAAAGGCTAATACCGACCATCACGACCAAAACGCCAGCAACGGTGGTGAGCGATCCAAGCAGCCACGGGAACCAGCGCTTTGATTGCACCGCGTCATCTTGGCGCGCGCTCACGAAGGTTACCGGGTTATAGGTTTCTTGCGTCGGTTGCGGCGCTGGCACTTCGGGTCGATAGTCCTCGGCGAGCTGCTCGATCAGCGGCGTAGGATCAAGACCAAGTAGACGCGCGTAGTTTTTCAAGAAGCCGCGCACGTATACGAACTCGCCAACTGTTGCCCAGTCTTCGCGCTCGAGCGCTTCGACGAACATGCTGCGAATGCGCAATCTTGCAGCGGCGTCGGATATCGTGATGCCGAGCTGGTTACGAGCTGTGCTAAGTTGTTCGCCGATGTATCCCATGCTTGTCTTACTCATGACGGTCGCGCTCCTGCAGAGGTGCGCGAGTAGACCGAATTGCGAGCGGCGGCTGTGGCTTTCCCGAAAAGAGCTGGCGCGGCAAAATGGAGGCGGTGCCGCTGGAAAGAATTGGAAATGGTTGGGGTTTGTCCTTTGCTGGACCATTTGCCCCACAGAGACTGTATGCAAGCTGTGACCTTCGACAAGCCGCCCTTGGCCCTCGCGCTGCACAGGCGGCCCGCGACAAAAGGCTTATGCCTCGCCGCAATGAGTGGCGGCGTGGATAGCGCCGTGGCTGCGGCGCTCGCGGCTCGCGACGGCGTTGATGCAATCGGCGTCACCATGCGTCTGTGGAGTCCAGGTTCCGGAGCACTGAGCGAAAAGGTTCGTCAATGTTGCGGACCGACCGCGTTTGACGACGCGCGCGGCGCCGCCACAGTGGCCGGTATACCACATTATATCGTCAATTTTGAAGCCGCGTTCAATCGCGCCGTCATCGAGTATTTTTGTCAGGAATATCTTTCCGGCCGGACGCCAAATCCGTGCGTTGCGTGCAACAACTTTATTAAGTTCGGAGCACTGCTTGATTTCGCGCGAGCGCTGGGCGCTGTGACGTTGGTCACGGGTCACTACGCATCGGTGATCGTCGACGACGATGGACCGCATCTTTTTCGAGCGCTCGATCGTTCCAAGGATCAATCGTACATGCTCGCTGGACTTCGCGTCGATCAACTCACTTCGATTATCTTACCGCTGGGCACTTACACAAAAGAGCAGACCCGCGTCGCTGCACGAGAGCTAGGTCTGGGCATAGCCGAAAAACCCGATTCAGTTGATTTGTGTTTCGTTGACGGTGATTACCGCGCGTTTATCGCGCAGAGATTCCCGCAAAGTTTCATACCGGGTTCGGTTATTACGCTCGAAGGCGAGGAAGTTGGGCGACACAACGGTTTGGCAAACTACACCGTTGGCCAACGCAAGGGATTGCCGGAAACGCTCGCAGATGGTCCGTGGTATGTGCTGCGAACGGATCGGCTCGCGAACACGGTGATCATCGGACGGCGTGGAGATTTGGCGCGAAAGCAGGTTGTTTGCAGCGCGACAAACATAATTCGCGCATCTCGCTTTGCTCAGGGAATGGTTTCGGGTTTGGCAGTCTGCCGTTATCGTAGCCGCGGAATACGCGCGCGAGCTTGGCTTAGCGCTTCATCGCAGCTCGCCGTCGAGTTCGATGAAGCGGTGCCATTACTCACTCCGGGGCAGTTGCTCGTGCTCTATGATAACGACGACCGGGAGGTCCTGGCTTCGGGCGTCATTGAGCCCTAATTCCTGCCATGGATAGTGTGACCGCGATACCGCTCGGGGGTATATCTAGAGCTTAGGTAAGCCGATTACTAATGGGAGGATAACGATACGACAACTGTGAGGCGGCCCTTCGCGCAAGCTTTTGGGGTAGTCGCAGCCCTCCTCGTGTTAAACGCTTGCGGCCATGGCGCAACCGACACGAGCGGATATAAGCCCGAGGTTACGCCCGGTATGACACAAGGACAAGCAGAGGCGATTTTAGGCAAGCCCCAAGAATCACAACCGTTCTCGCTGCCGGGCATTACCGCCCAAGTGCTGTCCTACCCCTTTGGTCAGCTCTTGCTACAGCATGGACGAATCGTCGCAATTTCAGTAAACAATGACCCACAATTTATTGGGCCTGCGCGCATAACACTTGGGATGTCTGAAGACGAGCTGCGCGCAACCCTGGCGGCACATCCACTAAAGCGTACCGGACATAAAGAGTCGTACGATGCTATCGACAAGTCCACCGATACACGAACAAAAGACATTTACGACGACACCGACCATATCATGATCGAACTCGTAGCTGCAAATCCCAACGACCCCTTGGCTGTCTTCAACATTGCTCAAGTCACGTTTGCGAATAAAGAAGGCTTGCAGTTGATCGACTCGTTTACGAAAGCACGCGTGGATGGATTGTATCCCGACGTGCACGTGGACAATTTTATCACCGAACAGTGGCGAGGCGGACGCTAACATGGAAGAACAACCGGTTTCCCAGTACGCAGAGGAAGAATCTGAGTTTGGCGTCTCGATGCCGCCTAACGCGCGCATCGGAACGCTCGTGTTTGAGATGCCCCAAGCCCGCATGCGCGTGCAGCTCGCAGACGGCGGCGACGAACGGCTGGTAGCGGCGGAGGAAATCCGCGCGCTCTATGGCGCCCGCATTCGCCACGTCTCGGTTTCCAACGTGCCACCTCGCGCTACACCAGGAGTCGCGCTGACGCCAACCGCTTTGCGTGCCACCGCTCAAATGCCCAAGGCCATGCTCGCTCCAAGTTCGCGGGCCGGCACGGATCTCGTCAACGAGGAACTGTATTACGCGATCGCGATACGCTTTGCCAAGTTACCGGAGCTGTGGTATTTAAATGCCAGCTCGTTCAACTTTCGTAAGGCACTCGGCGAGTCTGCAACGTATTCGACCGAGATAAATCTGCGCGAATTTGTTCGCCGCGTCTCGCAGTTCGCGCCCGATGCCGTTCGTGATGGCTTTTTTACAGCGGTATTGCAGGGCTCGCCCTTACCCCCGCCACTGGACAGCCTGCTCGAATTCTTCCGCCTGGTCTCTCGCTAGGCGGGCGTCGCCAGCGGGTAGTCGCGCCGCTCGAAATACGTATTGCGTACGACCGGCCTGTAGCCGGCTTGGCGTATAGCTCGTTCCAGGTCTTTGCGGCTTGCAACGTTGGTGCTGCCCGCCAGCGTTACGACCCGTTCTTCTAAGATCGTTCCACCCATGTCGTCGGCTCCATGGAGTAAGGCTAACTGGCCAAGCTTCAATCCGGGCGTCAACCAGGACGCCTGTATGTGCGCGAAGTTATCGAGGTAAAGCCGGCTGATGGCGATGACTCGCAAGTATTCGATGCCGGTTGCCTCTCGACCCTTAAGTGGTGTCTTATGCGGAACGTAGTACCAGGGAATGAAGGCGCTAAAGCCGTGCGTTTCATCTTGCAACTCACGTAAAACGTCAAGATGTTGGATGCGCTCCGCATCGGTTTCGACTGAACCAAACATCATCGTCGCAGTCGTCGGCATGCCAAGGTTTTGCGCAATCCGCATGACCTCAAGCCAGCGATCGTCGTCGATCTTTCGCGCCGAGATGCGCTTGCGCACGCGTTCGACCAAGATTTCCGCGCCCGCGCCGGGGAGCGATTTCAAACCGGCTTCGCGCAGCACGATGAGCACGTCACGAACGCTCATCCCTTCGCGCTTGGCGATGCCGCAGATTTCGCTGGTTGAAAGCGAGTGAATGTCAACGTGAGGAAACTGCTGGGCGATCTTTTGAAACAGCTCGGTGTAGTAGCTGATGGGCAAGTCCGGATTCACGCCCCCCTGCACCATGATCTGGGTCGCACCTTGCTCTGCCGCCCAAGCGACGCGCGCGAGTACCTCGTCGTGGGTCATCGTATAACCTTCGGCGTGACCCTCCGGCCGGAAGAATGCGCAGAACGCACAATGGACGTTACAGATGTTGGTGTAGTTGATCGTCGTATCGATCACATAACTGACATCGCTGCCGGGATGCAACTGCGTGCGCCGTTTGTGCGCTGCAGCTCCAAGATCGTACAGCGATGCCTGGCGATAGAGCAGCACACCCTCATCGTAACTCAGGCGGCTCCCTTGTGCGGCTTTGTCGAGCAATAGCGAAACGTCAGGCATGCTGCGGCGCCTCGTGAAAAAACTCTAGGCTGGGTTGGGTTGCAAGCACCTTGGCTTCGCAAGCCGAGCTAAAGAAAAACTCAAGTGCACTGCGCGCGCCGTCGTCGAATTCGAAATTGAGCGCGCGATAGTAGTGCTCGTAGAAATTGACGGCACGCGGGCGCACCCGCTGTGCTGTTTTAATAACCTCCGCGATGTGAGAGCCACCCCACGCCAAAGAGTCAGCCAGCGCTTGTGCGATGGCCGTTACCTGCGACGGATGCTGCGCCGCGTAGTCATTGCGCACCGCCCAGACTGCGTAAACCATCGCGTGGCCGGTGAGCTCGTACCACAAAGCCCCCAGGTCGTTGACGCTGCCCGATGGGGCTGCCTCCGCTGCATCCAGTGCTGCGTCGCCGATCAACAAACACGGCATGTCGCTGCTGGTAAAAGCTGCAAAAGGATCGTCGTGGTCGATCATGTGCGGATCAAAGCCGTACCACTTGCGGCAAATCGTTTGCAACAGCGCTCTACCCGTTGCCGATTCGCGAGTGACCGCAATCGATGTGTCGCGCAGTGTTGAAAGCGGTCGAGACGCTATGCAACAAATGCTGTAGACGCGAGCGGGGGCACCGATGCATACGGCTGGCAGCAGCACCAGCTCATCGCTGTGCTGACCGTAAAAAAATGATGAAATGGGACTGATGTCAAGGCGACCATCCAAAAGCGCGCGGTTCAGCTCGGCTGGATGATCCGGAACCAGGGTTCCCGGGAACATCAATGCTCCTGCATCAAAGGCTGCGTAAATCGGCAAGTCATTCGTGTACGAAATGCGCCCGCAGCGCGGCAACGCTTGTGCCATCTTCGCTACACTGGTTCCAA
>JBPYDX010000308.1:0-16390 GCA_051986115.1 Candidatus Eremiobacteraceae bacterium | reverse complement strand
GCGATGTTGTGCGGCGACGCAGCTTCACTCGTCGATCCGCTGACCGGTGAAGGAATTTACACGGCGCTCGTTTCCGGGCGCTCAGCCGGTCGAGCGGCGCTCACGGCGTTGCAAGCCAACGATGCGTCCACCAAGGTGCTGAGTGCACACGAACGCGAGTGGACAGCAATTGCAGGAGGCTACCTCTCGTGTGGGCGGTTGCTCAAGAACTTGGCAAAAAGCGCGACGCTGATGAACCTCATCGTGCGCCGCGCCGCAGAAAGTCCGTACTACGCGAGTCGCGCCATTGGCTATGGGTTAGGGACGCTCGATCGCCGGCGAGCGCTGCGTTCAATCGTGCTCAAAGCAATTTTCAGTCCATCGTTTTTTGGACGGCGTCCTTTGCCCGTAAAGCCGAACGCCTAAGAAAACGCTTTGCGCTCGGACACACATCGCATAGAACACAGGTCGCACACGCCGGATTGATGGCATGGCAAACCTGCCGGCCGTGCAAAATGAGCCAGTGCGACACATCTCCCCAATGTTTTTTCGGAACGACTTTCATGAGCGCCAGCTCCATCTTCGCTGGAGTTTTGGCGCGAGCTAAGTTTAATCGGTTGGAGACTCGAAAAACGTGCGTGTCGACCGCAATGGCACTCTCACCATATGCGACGGCGAGAACAACGTTCGCGGTCTTACGTCCAACACCAGGCAGTGTTAACAGTTCATCCATCGTTTTTGGCACGTGGCCGTTGTAACGTTCAACGACGCATTGTGCAGCGGCGATAATGTTCTTTGCCTTGACGCGAAAGAAGCCGGTACTTTGTATAATCTGCTCCACATCGCGCTGCCGGGCGCGCGCAAGCGCATCTGCATTTGGATAACGCTTGAACAACTGGGGAGTCACGATGTTCACGCGCGCATCGGTCGTTTGTGCCGAGAGAATGACGGCGATCAGCAGCCTGAATGTGTTCGTATAATGGAGAGCGGTCGTCGCGTGGGGATAGGCGCGTGCCAACCGCGACAAAATCAGCGCTCGGCGACGCGCCTGCGTTAAGGCAGGCGGACGCTGCGGCTGGTGATTCGCACCAGGCCGTCGCGGGCGAGGCCTTTGAGAATGTCGTTCAGCCACGCGCGGTCGCTTATGCCAAACCGACTGTTTACCTCCCGGGCTAAAACCGCGTGCGACAGCGCGCCCTTGGAGCTAAGCATGCGCATAATCCGTCCTCGATAAAAGCGCCGAGAGCCGGCGTACGCTTGTCGAACGCGCTTGGTCTGCGATCGTGTTGGCATTTTTTCTTTGCGATAATCGCACGCCCCGGCAAGCGGGCAATGCGAACAACGAGGCACCGCTTTGCAAAATCGCGCGCCAATATCCATAAGGGCCTGAGCCCACGAAGAAGCCGCAGCCGTCGGCAATGCGGCCGTGGCGAGCACGCTCAGGCGCGCTGCGGCAATAGTGTCGCGGCCAGCCAGCACTCGCGAGACGACACGCCTCACGTTGGTGTCGACCACCACGACGTGCGCATCGAAAGCAAACGCGGCTACGGCAGCCGCGGTGTACGATCCGATGCCGGGCAGCAGTGCCAACTGCTCCGGCGTGCGCGGCAAGGCTGCGCCGTGATTGCGAACGACATCTTGCGCACAGCGCCACAAGCGCAAAGCACGACCATTGTAGCCAAGTCCGATCCAAACGCGCAACACATCTGCGAACCGTGCACGCGCCAGCGATCGCAGCGACGGAAAACGTTTTAGAAATAGCCGGTATTTTGGAATGACGCGATCGACCTGTGTTTGTTGAAGCATGATCTCTGAAACGAGAATGCGATACGGGTCGCGCGTTTTACGCCACGGAAGATCGCGCGCCTGGCTGCGATAGAAACCGAGCGCTGCTTTTTGAAACCGCTCAATCTGCGACGAACTCACCTGCGACGAGTGCACCATCGGGACGTCGGCCTTCCTGCACGAACGACCTGACGGTCCGATTCCTCCTTCGCCTAAGGAGTGGAAACCCCGGTGGTCGAACCGGATAGCCTCATGTCCCTTAACGGTTTGTCTGACCAGCGCTATCCAGGGCGCCTGTTCTGTGTCGAAGGAATCGACGGTTCCGGGAAGAGCACGCAAATTGCGCTGCTGCATGAATGGCTCAACAACGAAGGGTATGCAGTCAAGTTTTCCGAGTGGAACTCATCGCCGCTTGTCAAGTCAACGACGTCTCGCGGGAAAAAGAAGCACATCTTAACTCCAACCACTTTCAGTCTTATTCACGCGACCGACTTTGCCGACCGCACCGAGCACGAAATCATCCCCTATCTCAAAGCCGGCGCCATCGTGCTGTGCGATCGCTATGTGTACACCGCCTTTGCACGCGACGTCGCGCGCGGTGTCTCGCGCCGCTGGGTTCGCAAGCTCTACCGGTTTGCTGCCAATCCGACTGTCGCGTTTTACTTCCAAGTGCCGCTCGATGTCGCGCTCGATCGTATCGTCATGGGCCGGCCTGACCTCAAATACTACGAAGCCGGACTCGACATCGGGCTGTCGGCGGACCCGCTTGAGTCGTTCAAGCTTTTCCAGGCGCGTATTATCGAAGAGTACAACCAGATGGTCGACGAGTTTAACCTCACGGTTATGGACGCGACGAAGACGATCGAAGAGCAGCAGCGCCAGATGCGCAGCGTCGTCAAGAAGTTTTTGCCTCGCAACCGCAGACTAGCGGCAGCGGTCAAACCGGATGCCAAGTCCGAACCGCGCGTGGAACAGAAGGCTGAACCCAAATCGGCGTGAAGACTCTCACATTTTACGGCGATCCACCGGCGAATTTGGAAAATGTTGGAGAGATTCGCGGCAAGCTCATTGTGATCGAGGGACCGGATGCCGTTGGCCGCTCGACGCAAATCGCCGAACTGAAGCGCTGGCTTGAACGTCGCGGCAGCGCGGTGATCGAAACGGGGTTCACCCGCTCGACGCTTGCCGGTAAAGGCATCAAGCTCGCCAAGCAGGGACACACGCTCGGATCGATCACGCTCTTCCTTTATTATGCCACGGACTTTGCCGACATTGTCGAAGGGCAGATCATCCCAGGCTTGCGCGCCGGTTACATTATTTTGGCCGATCGCTACATTTACTCGGCGATTGCGCGAGCGGTCGTGCGTGGTGCCGATCCACAATGGATCCGTGAGGTTTATGGGTTTGCGCCAGTCCCAGACGCAGTCTTATACTTGAAGATCGGGCTCAACGGTTTGATCGAGCGTACAATCAACTCCGGCAAGGGATTCAACTATTGGGAATCGGGGATGGATTTGCGCCTCGGCAACGATATGTTTGACTCGTACAAAGAGTATCAGTCGCGCGTCTTGCACCAGTTCGATCAGATGACCGGCGAGTATGGCTTTTCGGTCGTCGACGCAAACCGGCCGATTGATGAGGTGCAAGACGACTTGCGCGCGGCGATCGACGGTGTACTCAGCCTTGCGTGAGTGCCCAGCTGCATTTCGGCACTTCAAGCTGGAACTATAAAGATTGGGTCGGTCCCTTTTATCCGCTTGGAACAAAAGCGCCGGACATGCTCGCGCGCTACGCTCAGGTCTTTCACTCCGTCGAGGTTGACGCGTCTTATTACGGCATTCCGCGCCCCGCGACGGTCGAGTCGTGGCGGGTTCGTAGCTCAGATGGCTTTCGCTTCTCGATGAAAACGCCCGCAACGGTCACGCACGAACGGCGCTTTGTAAACGCCGACACGTACTTCGCAGCGTTCTTAAACCGCTGTCGCGCACTAGGAGATAAGCTTGGCGCGATTTTAATCCAGTGCCCGCCCGACTTTGCTCCCTCGCGCGAGAACCAATCCGCGCTTTTCAGCTTTTTAGAAACTGAGTTATCGCCAGATCTCGCTTTTGCGCTTGAGTTGCGCGATCCGCGTTGGTACGATGCAACGCTCTTTGCACATGCGCGCGCCAATGGTTTTACGCTTGCGCTAAGCGAAGGCACCCACGCCGATTTGGGTTTAGCAGCCAAGATCACCGATGAGCTGGTGCGCGATCCGCCCGCAAGGCATGTGTACATCCGCTGGCTCGGCGAGCAGGCGCTGCCCGCCTCCGATAGAGTCGTGCTGGATCGCAGTGGCTCGCTCGATGTGTGGGAGCGCTTGATCAGGTCGCTGCAAGACGTGTCATCAGACATTTATGCGTACGCGAGCAACGATTATGCTGGGCACGCGCCCGCAACCCTTCGCGACATGCTGGCGCGATTGGGCGCTGCTGTGCCGCCCGAGACTGGCGAGTTGCGTTTGCTATGAACGACTCTGCTCCACGCTTTGCCGTTATTATCGCCGGTGGCGGCATGGCAGGGCTTAGCTGCGCCCTTTTCTTAGCGCGCGCAAAAGTTTCAGTCGCTGTTTTCGACCAACAACAATCAAGTTTGCGCCGCGTCGAACGGGTCAACAACTATTTAGGCTTTCCTGAGG
This sequence comes from Candidatus Eremiobacteraceae bacterium, assembly GCA_051986115.1. GTDB lineage: Bacteria > Vulcanimicrobiota > Vulcanimicrobiia > Eremiobacterales > Eremiobacteraceae > JAFANK01. The sequence continues at coordinate 11,952 of JBPYDX010000308.1, read as the reverse complement.
GTATTGGCGGCGCAGCGTTGCTGGAACTTGCTCGTCGTCAAGCAGAACGTTTTGAGGTTGCCGTCGTCGATGCAAATATCGAAAGGGTTGAGCGCACGGACGCAGGCTTTGCAGTGTGCGCCGCTGACCGCACCTATGAAAGTACATATTTCGTTTTGGCTTCGAACAAGCGAACTGATTTGGCGTCGCAATTGGGCTTGAGCTTAGGCGGTTTTGGAAACAAGTTCGTCTCGGTTGATAGCGAAGGCAAGACAGCGATCGACGGCTGTTACGCGGTTGGCCGGATCACGGGTCTGCCCAGTCAGGCGGTGATCTCAGCTGGCGATGGTGCCAAGGCGGCCATCGCCGTCATCCAGAAGATTCGGAATACTTACTATGTGGACCACGACACCTAGCTTCCGGCGAGCTTACATCCGCTGGGGCCTCGCGAACGTATAGTCAAGTATGACTAGGCGAACGATTATTAATGCTGGTGCCGCATTCGTGATAGCCTTGCTGGCTGGGAAGACGATGTTTTCGAAGTCGAAGGCTGCACAGACGAGCGCGCACTATGAGTTTGCGCTCACCGACGCGCAGTGGCATGCGCGTCTCACGCCCGAACAGTACGCGGTGCTGCGCCAAAGTGCTACAGAGCCCGCTTGGAGCAGCCCGCTTGAGAACGAGCACCGCTCGGGAACTTACGCCTGTGCGGGGTGCGAACTTGCGCTCTTTTCGTCAAAGACGAAATTCGACAGCGGCACGGGTTGGCCAAGCTTCTGGGCGCCGCTGCCCAATGCTGTGGCAACATCGGTTGACAACTCATGGCTCGAACAGCGGACTGAAGTCCACTGCCGGCGCTGTGGCAGCCATCTCGGCCACGTTTTTGACGACGGCCCGAAACCGACGGGTTTGCGCTATTGTATGAACGGCGTCGCGCTGGCCTTCGAAGCCGAAAAAACTTAGCTACAGAGTCTTAACGAGGTCAACAACATCCACTCGCCGGCCATCAACGACATCGCCTTCTTCCCAGTTCGCTACGAATCCGCAGGCGCGTAAGCTGCGAAACCCAGGCGAGTGGCGGGCCACCCGCGCGATGAGCACTGAGCCGCCGAGCGCTCGCGCGTGGCGCTCGATCATCGCGAGCAGTTCGGCAGCAGCGCGCTTGCCAGGCTTGGCTTCGAGCGCGAAATAGGTTAGCGTGATGGCCAAGCCATCAGGCGAGCAGCCGGCGCAACCGACGATGCGATCGCCGCAAAGCGCCAAAAACAGCGCATTGCCGCTTGCGCGCGTGAACGTTCGCACATCATCAAGGGTTGGAACAGGACGCACCTTCTGAGCTTCAAGGAACGCTACGATTTTCTTTGCCTGCTGCTCGCTCCCACGAACGAATCGAACGCTGGGTTGTGTTTGAGCAAGAACGAGTCGGTCGTCACGCGAAGACTCTTGCGTGGCACGACACTTGCATCTCGGCATTGCTCGGTTAAACAAGGCCATTACCGAGTATTCCTTGGCGCGCCTTGAATTCTCCCTTGTTCATCCCCGGGCTGAACCGCCTCCGTTGTTGCAGCGCGTCGGTACGCAACCAGCAGATGCACCTGCGCCAGGGGGTTGGGCGGACATGATGCGAAAAATCGCATTGCTGCAAAATTATTTGGACGGCGCGAAGATTTCGGATACAACGCTCGGGCGCGAGCCGGTTTTCGAACGGCTGACAAAAGCTGCCAACCACGTCGCAGTTCTCGCCTGGAGCATGGAGTCGATGCACCGGCGGCGCGGTGACACGATCGGCTAACTCCATGACCGCGTCGAAGGTCGCCGTCGTTGGCTCGGGCGTCATGGGCAGCGGTATCGCGCTGAGTCTTGCCACCGGCGGTTTTGACGTCGTTCTCATCGATTCACTGGACGAAGCGCTTGCGCGCGCCCAAGCGAGCATCGAAAAGAACCTCCAAGCCGGGGTCACCCGCGCAAAGCTTTCGTCCGAACAGGCGGCGTCCGCGAAGAGCAAGATCGCAACATCAACTCGCTTAGCCGAAGCATCCGATGCGCAGCTGGTTATTGAAGCTGTACCTGAAGAACTTGCGCTCAAGCACGCCGTCTTCAAAGTGCTCGATCAGCTCTGCGGCCCAAAGACAGTGTTGGCGACGAATACTTCAGCGCTTTCGATTACGGAAATTGCAGCTGCGACCGCTGACCCCACACGGGTTATTGGCATGCACTACTTCAACCCGGCGCATCTCATGAAGCTGGTTGAAATTGTCAAAGGTTTGGAAACTGCAGATAGCTGCGTACAAACCGTAACCGACGTCGCGGTGCGCTGCGGCAAAGAGACGGTAGTGATTAACGAAGCACCGGGATTTGCCACCAGCCGCATCAACGCCATGATTGGCAACGAGGCGTTCTACATGCTCATGGAAGGCGTTGCGTCCGCGCGCGACATTGATAAAGCGCTAAAGCTGGGCCTCAATCATCCAATGGGCCCGTTCGAAATGATCGATCTTGTCGGCCTCGATACACGCCTACGCGTGCTGGAATACTTGCATCAGGCTCTCGGCGACAAGTTTCGCCCTTGCCCGTTACTTGTGAAATATGTGAAGGCTGGACGGTTGGGAAGAAAAGTCGGCCGCGGCGTTTACGATTACCCGGAAGAACTCGCCGCCATCGAGGCCGCAAAAAAACGCACGGCGCCGTCAGTCAGCATAGCGTGATAGCGCTCGAATAGCGCACGGGCCTGAGCACCCACCCAGTGTGGCGGTAAAAGCGACGCTGGCAAGTCCGGATCGATAAACGGGAAGCGCCGGAAGTCGTGCGTGAGCGCGAAACGCATGATGAAGGCATCGGCATCATCGAGCTTGCCAGAACGCTTGCGCGCAACGTCGCGTTTGTAAAACGCCTGGTAATGGCGCAGAAAACATTCGTACGAGCGACCAATTTTGGCGAGGTCCCAACATTCGCGCACGATGAGCGAGTTGTCGGTTTTTTCGGTTCCGACCGCCATGAAGGTCTTAGCAAAACCGTCGGCGCCCACTCTTCGAGCGAGCGCACGTGCCTGTTCGCTCACATCGCGAGGCGCAACGAACGTGCCGCCGCCGAGCGATCCAAATCCCAACCAGGCCAATTGCTTGCGCATGCGATCGCGCAGCGCTCTTTTGCTTTCTGGAATTGAATAGGTCAGCAAACACCATCGCCCGTCCCAAGATTGCCCGTCGGCGCGGTAAATGCGCCGCGTGCCTTCTTCGATAAGCGCCCGCCCTTCAGGTGAAAGTCGATAGAAAGAACGTTGCCCGCTTCGGCGAGCAACTATCCATTGCTCGCCCGCCAGGCGAGCGACAGCGGAACGAACGGCAACCTCAGACTTCCCGAGAGCAGCTCCCAGTTTGACAAGGCTACCCAACCAAATGTCTTTGCCCTGGGGATACACGTAGTCCCCAAAAAGGGTGAAGAGCATTGAGCGCGGGCGCAGCGGAGCCAGGCTAGGAAGCGTATGGCGTGATTTCAGGGACGGTTGCAGCCTCACGATGAACCTGTTACAATAGTGTGGCGATTTTATCGCGATCGTTATAAATATACCACAAAGTTGCGGAGGCTCCTGGATGGCTCGGATCAAGACGTTCGACGACTGGGTTGAAATAATGCGCATGTGGCAAAAGGACTTGGACATCGATCCCGAGGTTTTCCAGCGCATTTTAGGCGGCTATACGCTCGAAGCCAAGTACGGCGACCTGCACTCCGACGAAATTGAATTTGGCGAATTCGCCGGAGAACGCAAATGGGATAAAGTCATGGAGATTCCGGACCAGCGCATGCGCGACGCCGTGCTCAACATGATCATCTATCAAGGTGACACCGAGTTTGCCTCCAACGAGCAACAGCGCTCGCTGCTGAGCAACGCTCCAAGCGATTACGATCTGTACTCTATTGCGAGAGTCTTTATTGAAGAGACACGGCATGGTTACCAGATGTGCCACCTGCTGGTCAACCACTTCGGCAACGACGGCCGCATTGAGGCCGAAAAAATGCTGCAGCGTCGTGCCGATCAGGGAACTCGTCTACTCAATGCATTCAACAATCCGGTAAAACACTGGCTGGATTTGTTCGCGTACCAAAATTACATGGACCGCGACGGCAAGTTTCAGCTACAAATGCTCTCGCACAGTGGTTTCGCGCCTTTGTCGCGCAGCATGGGCCCGATGCTCAAAGAAGAATCTTTCCACTTGGGCACGGGCTTCACGGGATTGAAACGAGTCGCTAAAGCGAATGTCGTTCCCATAAACGTTCAGCAAAAGTTTCACAATAAATGGCTGTCGGGTTCGCTCGATCTTTTTGGCACCGATCATTCTTCGAGTGCCATCTGGGCCTACATTTGGGGTATCAAGGGCCGGCCGGAAGAAGATAAAGAAGAAAATCAAGCCGACAAAGAATTACTCAACGATTACGCTCGCCGGCAATACTATAACGAGTGCGCCAAGCTCGTTTCGCAAATCAACGCCGTCATTCCGGGCGACGAGAAGTTGTACGTCGCCGATATTCGTTTTCATCGCCAGATTGGCGAGTACGCAGGCAAACACTACTCGGTTGATGGTGCGCTCATGGACAGCGACCTCTACGAGCAGCATTTGCGCGACGTATTGCCGAACGAAGATGATGAGAAACTACTTGCCGAACTCTTCAAGAACGAAGAGTGGCTCGCAGACAAAGCCGCCTAACGATCTATCCGGAGGAGTCTCATGGCCATAAAGGTTGAAACTGAAACACAAGCCCAGCAAAAACCCCTGGTAAAGTATCGCACCGAGGGTGAGCACATCGCGATCCTCACGCTGGACGATCCGCCGGCGAACACCTACACGCACGAGATGATGCGCGATCTCGACGATGCGATTCTCAAGGCGCGCTTTGATAAAGCCGTTCAGGTGATCATCCTGACCGGTGAAGGGGAGAAGTTCTTCTGCGCCGGTGCAAATATCGGCATGCTGCAGAAAGTAGATCCGACGTTCAAATATTTCTTCTGCTTGCATGCAAATGAGACGTTGACGCGGCTCGAGCAAACACCGAAGCTCGTTATCGCCGCGCTAAACGGCCACACAGTTGGCGGCGGACTAGAAATCGCCATGGCCTGCGACATCCGCATTGCCAGGCGTAACGCGGGAAAGATCGGCTTACCGGAAGTCGCACTCGGAGTGCTGCCTGGCACGGGCGGCACACAGCGCATGACGCGACTGCTCGGAAGAGCAAAATCGATCGAACTCATGGTCACAGGTCGCACGTTTTCATTTGAAGAGGCGCAAGAGATCGGTCTGGTCAACGACATTTACGACGGGCACGTTGACGAGTTTATGGGCGAGGTCGTTTCATACGCTCGGCAATTTACGACGCCGAACAAAGCTGCCAAAGCCGTCGGCAACATTAAGCGCGCCGTTGTCTCCGGAGGGGAAGTTCCGTTCTCCGAAGCGTTGGCAATCGAGCGCGAGCTCCAGCAGCTGCTTTTCCAAAGCAAGGACGCGAAGGAAGGGTTGGATGCATACGTCAGCAAGCGCATGGCGAAGTTCTCAGCCGAATAGCGCCGGCAATCAAGGATCACAGCAAGGGGTGACGCGCGTCACCCCTACTTTTTTGCGAGCGTAGCACGATACTACGTTTAAGGTGCTATTATGAAACAGCTCGTTCTCTTTGTGTTGATTGCCAGCGCATTGGCGTTGCCCACGATGGCGCGCGCCGACTCGTCGTGCGACTCGACATTTGCTTCCAACCTCGCCCGTGAAGGGTGGCACTACCTCGACGGTCAGCGATGGACCGAGGCATTGACAACTGCCGATCAACTCTTGCTGTATGCTCGGGGCTGCAACGATCCCAAAATTGGAATGCCGTCGGTCGTCTACAGCGCGTACATCGGCTCGGCAGCGCTCCATGGCATGGGCGACGACGGGCGCGCCGCACAGGCTGCGCAAGCCGGCATAATCGCTCTTGATGCGCTCCACAAAAACGGCGGCTACGATTCTTTATATGATGCGATGGAACCCAAATTCCAAGCATTAACTCGCGAGCTTAAGCCGAGTGCTGGTGGCGGGGCGGCCCCATCTAGTGCAGCAGGTGAAATCATTCACTAAGCGGCGTAGCGGGGCGCCAGGCTCGCGTCGCAATCCAATACGTCGGTAGCGCAAGCCCGATAATCCCTAAGCCGATAAGTGAGCGCACTGGGGCAGCTGTCACCGCCTCGAAGAGCAGCCAGATGGTTGCCGCCACAAACGCGGCCGGCAATATAGGATAGCCCAAAACGCGGTAGGGCCGCTGGGTATCCGCCATTGTACGACGCAGCACAAACACGCTCGCGCCTGTGAGCCCGTAAAAGATCCATACGCTGAAGACCTGGAAGTCGCTGAGCATATCAAACGTACCAATCAAAATAAGTACCGCTGACACAGCAGAACCGATAAGGACCGCACGCGCGGGGATTCGTGTCACCGACGAGATCGCTGACAGCCAAGGGAAGAAGACTCCATCGCTCGCCAGCGCATAGGTAATGCGTGTGTTTGTCAAAATTGAGGCATGCAGCGTAGCGACGACGGAAAGAAAGAGCAGCGAAGTTGCGATACCTCGCGCTGCGGGGCCGAACACTGCGCCCACCGCTTCGATACCAACAGACGAGCTTGTGGCGACGCTGGCAACTTGCCCAGGCGTGAAGACGTAAAAATAGGCCGCGTTCACCGCCGTGTAGAGCACGATGATCACCAGCATGCTGCCAATCAGCGCCCGTGGCAGCGTGATTGCTGGATTTTTTACTTCACCAGCGACATACGAGAGCGATGACCAGCCCTGATATGCGTACAGCGCTCCCAGCATGGCTGCACCAAAGCCAGCCGCGCCACCACGCGCGGCGGCACCAACACCCGCGCAAGCGCCGGCCGCACCGCTCAGTGTAAAATGCGACCACGAACCGGCGCCAAACGCAAACGCACCCACAGCCAAACCTGCGACCATAGCAATCTTCACGATGGCAAACGCAGTGGCAATTGCGCCGTTGGTCTTTACGGGTGCGAGGTTGACAATCGCCACCACTGTCAGCAAGGCGAGCGCCGCGATCTGGGTGCCGCCCAAGTTGCCGTGGAAACCCAACAGCTGATACGGCAGTGCCACGCGCGCGAGTGCGCCGCCCATAAACAAGTTTGCGAAGATTGCTCCACCGGCTGCAAGCGCCGCCGCGGCAAGCGGGGCACCGAGAAAAAACATCATCCAGCCGTACGCAAAAGCTGTTGGCGCACCAAAAGCGGCTCGCAAATACGCGTATGGTCCGCCGGAATGGGGAAGCATGGCACCCAGCTCCGCGAAGGTGAGCGCGCCGCACAACGCAAGCAGCCCGGCGACGATCCAGGCTGTTTCAACAATGCCGGGGGAACCAACGTTGCACGTCATGGCTCGCGCCTTAAGAAAGACGCCTTGACCGATAACGTTGCAGATGGCGAGTGATGCGGCGGCGATCAGTCCAAGGGAACGGCTGAGGCCCGGGTGTGACATGCGGATATGTTTTTGTTCCGGGCCACAGCTTTCATCCCAGTTATGTCGTTCGTGCGTACACGCGGCGGGCAACGTAGAGAACGAACAGGGTCATTGCGATGACGTAGGGTGAGAAAACTACAAGCCACAGCAGCGAGCTCAGAAGTGCGATCGTGACAGCGCGTAATGCTTGCGTTGCTGCATGCCAAGCAGTGCGCAAAAGTGCGACACTAGTCGGCTTGGCGATCGTCGTAGGGCTGACAAAGGTGATATTGATGCTCGAATACGCGACTTGATATTGCATGTTTTTTACTTGCGCATCAAGTGTTTCAATCTGTTCGCGCACCGCGCTTAACTGCTGCGTAACATCGAGTACCTGCTCGATATTCCCAGAGCGATCCATGATGTTCAGTATGTCGAGCTCGGTACGCCGCAAATTTCGCAAGCGCGCCGTTGAGTCGATGAGCTGATCGGAAACATCCTGCGCATTGATAGTTTTGGAGCGCAGCTTGCCAAGGTTGGCTAAGGAATCGAGCGTGAAAAGAAAGCGACTTTGCGGCACGCGAATTTGCATTGAAGCCACGTGTTTGGCGCTTTGCGAATCGGGAGTCTCGTCGTTAAGTCCGATAACGTCGCCGAGCTGCTCGTCGGTGATGGTCGTTGCATTTTGCAGGGCTCGTGCAACATCGCCAACTTGAATCGTAATGCTTGCCGAACGGATGAGTTGCGAGCGCCGATGTATCGGCTGAACCGACTGCCTCGCCACCTGTGGCTCGGATTGCAAAGATGCGCTACTGACCGAGGCGCTCTTGGCTTCAAACGGGGTCGATAGTTTTGGCGCCCCCAGCCCGACCGTATCGGTAACGATGACTGGTATGGGACCAACTGGCGACGCTTGCCATTTAACTGCGTGATGCAGAAGAGCAAACGCGGCGACACTAATCAGGGCGCTGCATACAAGCGCGAGGCCAAGCGGCATTTTTTGCAGTCGGGCAAGCATAGCTGAAAACCTCCGAATGCGCAGTATTTGCTTGGTATACGTAAGTGCAGCGAGTTTGGCTCACGCATCGTTAAGGCCGCAAGAGGTTCGCCATATGGCGTCGACAAAAAGCCGTACGTTTTGGAAGACGTTTATATGCGGCGTCCGGCGAGCATCTTCGCCAACCGGTCGTTCCGGTTGTACTTTGCCGGTCAAGGAATGAGTTTTATCGGTGATGGCTTGCGCGCGCTGGCCATCCCGCTACTCGTGTTTCATCTCACCGGATCGGCATTGACGCTCGGCGTTACCTATGCGCTTGAATATCTGCCCTTTGCGCTTGCAGGACTCGCGGGCGGATCGCTTGCCGATCGACTCGATCGGCGCCAGCTCATGATTGCGTGCACCTTCATCCGTTTTGCGGTCATCGTCATTCTGATCGTCGGCGCACTGCGAGGTTTCTTGTCGCTTGCGCTCATCTACTCGGGAATCATCATTATTTCGATAGCAGCCGCTATCTTCATGGGGGGTGAAGCCTCTTCGATTCCCTTCATCGTGGGTAAGGACAAAGCGACCCAAGCAGTCTCAACCTTAATCGCGGCCGAGCAAGGTTCGAATCTTATTGCTCCACCCATCGGCGGGGCGCTGTTTTCACTCGGTGGGGCCGTGCCCGCCCTCATCGTCAATGCTCTTACGTACATCGGGTCACTTGGCGCTATCGCCGCGATCCCGACGCTCGGGCCTGATAAGCCCGGCCCTTTGCCAAGCTTGCGCGAGTTGGCTAGCGACATCAATCAGGGCTTTCGATTTTTGTGGGCGGACACTGTAATGCGCACCATGTCGTTCATGTCGCTTGGTCTCAATTTGTTCGGCATGATGGCAATGGCTGTCTATATCCCGTTTTTTAAGCTTGCTCTCGGCGCAAGCGACGCGCAGGTTGGCCTTACCTTGGGATTGGTCGCCGTCGGTTCAGTCGCCGGATCGCTCTTTGCAGGTGCTTCCGCAGGCAAGTGGCCGTTCGGTAAGTCGATATGTATTGCGTATGCCATCGATTCGTTGATCTTTGTGCCCATTATCTTTTTGCACAATATTTGGCTCGTCGTCCTCTTTTGGTCGATGACCGGAGCTACAGCTGCCTTTTCAGCCGCGCAAATCGTGAGCTGGCGAATGCGCATCATTCCTCAAGAAAACATCAGCCGAGTTTTCGGTGCAGCCAGGCTCGTCGTGTTAATCGGGGTCGTGCCGGGGACGCTCATCGGTGGCTTTTTGGCCGAACACTACTTTGTGCGCTTGCCGATTATCGTCTCGACGTTTGGCTATCTCATTCTCGCGTCGATAGCATTCGCAGTGCCCGCGGTGTGGCGTGACAACCGCTAGCCCGTTGCCCCAAGACAGGGCGCTCGTTCGCCTCGTCGCTCGAATTTCTGCTGGTGGCTGGTTTGAGTTTTACGATCTGTTTATGACCGCGTATATCGCGCTCGGCCTGATCCACAGCGGCCTGTATACTGCTTTAGGGACTGGTCGTGACAGCATAGCCGGGTTTGCTGCATGCGGTTTTGGCGGCATGTTTGTAGGTACGCTATTTTTTGGTTGGGTTTCAGACCACTTTGGACGCAAGGCAACGTTTGCGTGGTCGCTGATAGCATACTCGCTACTGACAGCTGCGATGGCGCTTGCAACGAACGTGCTGGCCATCAACGTGTTTCGATTGCTTGCGGGCATCGGTATCGGTGTCCAAATCATCACTATTGATGCGTACATTTCAGAATTGGCTCCCAAGGACGCGCGTGGCAGCCTGATCGCGCTGAGCCAAGCCATCTGTTATACTGCCGTTCCGGTCGTCGCATTGGTGGCCGCGCTGCTTGTGCCCCGCAGCTTTGCTGGCCTTGACGGTTGGCGCTGGGTCGCACTTGCTGGTGCGCTAGGCGCGATCGCAGTCTGGCCAATCCGCGCGGGTTTGCCTGAGTCGGCGCGCTGGCTGCAGCGTCAGAGCCGGCCGCTGGGGCAGATTTTTCTTCCTCCCTATCGCAGCCGCACGGTCATGCTGTCAATTTTTAATGTCCTCCAAACGATAGGGTTTTACGGCTTTGCTTCGTGGATTGCGATCCTTCTGCAACAGAGCGGCCATGGGATTGCAACCTCGCTTCACTACACCGCAATCATCGCGATCCTAACGCCACTGGGTCCTCTGCTTGCAATACGAGCCGCCGACCGCCTCGAGCGTAAACTCCAAATCTTTTTCCTTGGCCTTGCTGCTGGTGTATTTGCTCTTGCGCTAGCTCACTTTAGCGAACCTTGGGCGATCATTGTGTTCGGCTTGTTTATCACACTCACCAACACGTGGTTCTCATGCGCCTTTCACGCCTACCAAAGCGAGCTGTATCCGACGGCTATCCGTGCCTCGGCAGTTGGCTTTGTGTATAGCTGGAGCCGCTTAAGTTCGATCTTCGTCGGTTATCTTTTTGCCTTTGTGCTGCGAACGCGTGGTGTGAGCGCGGCGTTTGAAACGATTGCGGCTGCTATGGCAGTCAGCGGTATCATTGTCGGGCTTTGGGGGCCGCTCACCAATCGCCGCGAGCTCGAGGTGCTTGCGCCCTAGGCTGAGAACGTCACCCGCATGCATCGACCCGTTCGATCGCTCCGTATTGGAGCTTTGACGCTGGCCCTTTTTGTTGTGGGTGCCGCGGCATTAGCATCTGGAAACTACGCGTTCGCGCCGCCTGCCGGATGGGCGCGGGTGCGCTCCGGCGACTCACCCAAATGGATGAATGCCTCTGGTCAAGAGAGCGTTGGGCTTTTTTCAACGACGTATGCCGGCGATCTGACATCCTATGTTAACCACACGCTAAAGCAAGAACGCGCGATGTTCCCAACGCAACACGTTTGGACGAACAAGACTTATATGGTTTGTGGCAGCCATCCAGGGCGCTATGTGATCTGGACCGCCACAACCCATGCAAAGAATGTCATTTGGGAACAAATGATTGCGCTGTGGGGTTACGACGGATATGTCGTCTCGTACGTTCGTCCGTCAAAAAATCCCCCAAGCAATGTAGCGCGCGGCTCGCTCGTAAGTATTTGTGGAGTCGGAAGTTTACCTGAGCAACCCGGGGGCGTTCCCATTATGACGCAAAAGAACTCATCAAGCGGAACCAGCCAAGAACAACCCCAAGGCTATGAGCCGACACCCGAGCCTACCGATACGATAAGCCATCCCTACGTGCCGTTCGAGCCCCCGGACTAAATCTAAGCGCCAGGTTTTTGTATCTGGTCCACCTTGGCGGCAAAGATAAAGTCGCTTTCGGTTAGCCCGTTGATCTTGTGCGTCCACACTTCGATTTTGACTTTGCCCCACGCCAAGTAGACATCGGGATGATGATTTTGCTCGTCGGCGATGACGCCCACATGGTTGACAAAGTCAAGCGCCTGCTCGAAGTTTGCAAACTTGTAACTCTTAACGAGATGATGGTTGTCGACCACTTGCCACCCCTCCACTTGCGCCAGTAGCGCGG
>JBPYDX010000307.1:0-4179 GCA_051986115.1 Candidatus Eremiobacteraceae bacterium | reverse complement strand
ATTACGACCTGCCTTCACACCCGACGGGGTCTTAACAGCCGGTAACTCCAGCCAGATTTCCGATGGCGCTGCAGCGCTTGTGCTGGCAAGTGAAAAAGCGGTTACACAGCACGGACTGCAGCCGGTTGCGAAGATTTTGGGCGGAACATGGGCTGCGGGCCAAACGTGGCGCTTCCCGGAGGCGCCTATTCCGGCGGTGCGCCGGTTGCTCGATAAGATCAAGCTGAGCATTGACAAGATCGATCTTTTTGAAAATAACGAAGCATTTGCACTCAACAACTTGCTTTTCGAGCGTCAACTTGGCGTTTCACGAGACAAGCTCAACGTTCACGGCGGCGCAATAGCCTTAGGCCATCCAATTGGAGCATCCGGCACGCGGCTTGTTGTCACGCTCCTCAACGCGCTGCAAGAGCGCGATGGGAAGCTAGGCATCGCTGCTCTGTGTCACGGAACAGGTGGCGCCACAGCGCTAGCGGTTGAGCGCATCGGCACGTTGTAGGCCGGCAGCATGGATCTTGGGCGCTTCGCGCAGCGCAATGACAAAGTGCTGCTCTTCGTCGTCGGTGTGCTTGCGCTCTTGGGCGTTTACGCGTATATCAAGACGCCACAAAGCATTTTTCCCGATATGTCTTTTTCACGCATCGACATCGTCGCCGATGCTGGAGATTTGCCAGCCGAACAAGTTCGTATCGCTGTAACGCTTCCATTGGAGCGCGCTTTGCAAACGCTACGCAGCGTGACCCGTGTCGAGGCCACTTCAACCCAAGGGTCATCCGAACTGCTCGTCACCTTTGACCCCAAAACCGATCCTCGGGCGGATCTCGAATACGTCAATCAAGCGTTAAACCAGACGCGTTCAATCTTACCGGCAAATGTGCAACCCGCTGCCGTCATCATCAATCCAAACAGCGAGCCCGTGCTTTCATACGGTTTGGTGTCGACGACGCTCTCGGAAGCTTTGCTGCGCGAATTCGCAGAACGCACGATGCTGCCCGCGTTTGCAGGCACCCCAGGGTTAGCGCGAACATCAATCGCCGGCGGACGTATCCGCGAATACCACGTCACTTTGGACCCGGCATTGCTCAGCGCCTATAGTGTTTCGGCTAGCCAAGTTCAAAGCGCACTCGTGGCAGCGAACGACATACGGTCGGTGGGACTTGCCGACCGATTCTATCAGCGCAATGTGCTCCTTCTTGACGAAAAGTTGCGAGATGAATCCTCGATCGGCAATGTGGCCGTGCCCCTGCGCAGCGGCAGTTCAGTCCCCATTAGTGCACTAGGAACCGTCAGCCTCGGGGTCGCGCCCGCAACCAACGCGACCTCCTATAACGGTCAGAGCTCGGTCATTTTGAATGTGTACGGTTTGCCGGGAGCAGACGTGGTACGACTCGTTCACGACTTTGAGCGGCGCATGTCGGGCATTAAGAGCCGGTTACCCGCCGGCACCAGCATTAACAAGTACTGGGATCAAACTACGCTCATTACAAGTTCGCAGGCCGCCCTGCGTGATGCGATCCTTCTGGGAACGCTGCTCGCTGTTTTGGTCATCTTTGCATTCCTGCGAAACCTGCGCATCACACTGGTTGCGGCTGCTGTGATCCCGCTTGCGATATCCATCACGCTGCTCGTTATCAACCGCACGGGTCAAACGCTGAATCTGATGAGCGTTGGTGGACTTGCCGTTGCCGTCGGATTGATCATTGACGACGCGATTGTGGTCCTCGAGAACATCGCGCGCAACATGCGGCAGCAGCCGCAAACTGATATGCCGGCGCTCATCCGCATGTCAATGTCGCAAATTGCCGCGCCGATGGCAGCATCGACGGCGACGACCGTGGTTGTCTTCATACCGCTTGCACTACTGTCTGGCATACCTGGGTTTTTCTTTCGAGCGCTCGCCTTGACTCTTGCATCAGCCTTGATCGTTTCACTGGGTTTGGCGCTGTTCATAACGCCGACGCTCGCGGCTCGATTTGTGCCACCTCAGACGGACGCACACGCAGATCATCACTGGCTTGCGCGGGTGCTTGATGCATACGAGCCCGCTCTGCGTTGGGCACTTGGTCACCGTCGCTCCGTCTATGTGGCGTCTTGCGTCGTTCTCGCCGTGACAGGTGTCTTGCTCACGCTTTTGCCGAGCGACTTTCTTCCCAAGATGGACGAGGGACAGTTCGAGATCGGTTACGCGATGCCGGTAGGCACAACGCTTGCCGCAAGCGACGCCGCGGCGCGCACAATGGAAAAAATTATCGTCGAACACCCTGGCGTTGATTCGGAAGGACGCTTAACCGGCATCGATACAAATGGCTTCTCGCCGTTACCTCAAAGCCGCGGTCTCATTCGCGTTTCGCTTGCGCCGCAAGGACACCGCAAATCCTACGAAGTGATTTCTGACGAGCTGCGAGATCAACTTACCTCGGCAGTGCCGGCTGCACAACTAGACTTTCATCAAATCTTAGAAGACATGATCGACGATCTCTCCGGAACGCCTCGGCCGATTGAAATCATCGCCAGCGGCGCAGATCAACACCGTCTGATTGCCATCGCCAACAACCTCCAGAACAAACTCGATGGGATCCCGGGGATCGTCGACACAGCGAGCGGCGTGATCTACGACGATCCGGTGGTTCGCATCGCTCCCCTTGGCGTGCGCCTAGCAGCTCTAAATTTGAATTCGTCCGACGTTGCCGATACGTTATCGGCCGGCGCGCAAGGGATGGTAGCCACAAGCGTGCCAGGTCCCATCAACCTCATCCCCGTGAGAATCGCCGTTAGCGGAGCTGGCACAAGTGAGCTTTCGACCCTCGGCACGCAGCCGGTAATTAGCTCTCAAGGGACAACAGCGGTAGGCAGCGTTGCACAGTTTACACGCGAGCCGTTGTCTTCGGATATCAACGAGCTCAACGGGCAACGCATACTGCGCGTGTCTGCAAGCACGAGCGGCGCAAGCCTCTCGACCGTTATCGGGCGAGTGAAGTCGATGCTTCGCACGACGCCCTTGCCGCCCGGCTACACGGCGACCATCGGCGGAACGTATGAAGCTCAACAGGCTTCGTTCCGCGAGTTTCTGGCCGTTATCTTTCTGGCAGTGATTTTGGTCTTTACCGTGATGCTCGGCACGTTTAACTCATTTCGTCTTCCCCTCGTCATCTTGACGGCGATCCCGCTTGCACTCATCGGCGTCGCACTAGGATTGTTTGTGACGGGCACCCCGCTCAACGTTTCCTCATTTATGGGCCTGTTGCTGTTGGTTGGAATCGTCGTCAAGAACGGTATTTTGCTCATCGATGTTGCCAACAAACGCCGCGCAGCGGGCGATGACGTGACGCAAGCACTCGTTATCGCAGGCCGTACCCGTCTTCGGCCAATTGTTATGACCACGCTCGCCGCGATCGCGGGGTTATTACCGCTTGCAATCGGCCTAGGGTCGGGTTCGGAGATGGAACGTCCGCTCGCCATTGCCGTTATCGGTGGCCTGTCAACTGCCACCGCCTTCACGTTAATTCTCATTCCTGTGTTGTACGCAGGTTTTGCGGGCCAGCCTGATTCCGGGAAAGGCACGCAAGCGACATGAAGTGCTGCATTGCTGTCTTTGCGTGGTTGGTTATGTCGGCGAGCTACGTACTCGGCGCTCCAGTGATCACGCCTGCCAATGCGCCGCTTTCTTTTGCTGGCCTAACTCTACAACAGGCGCAACAGAATGCGGTAGCCCATTCGCCCGATGTGGCGATCGCTCGAGCCAAAGAAGATGCAGCTGCGGCAACACTTGCGGCCGCGCACGCAAGCCTCGGTCCCTCATTGATTGCGACCTACGCTCTCAACCCTCAGGCGCTCCCACCGACGACGACTGTGACGCAAACAGCGTTTAACCTCGGCGTGCAAGCCACGCTGCTCAGTTTTGCACAGTATCTGCCGCTCCTCGATCAAGCGGCGGCGGCAGACCGAGTGGCGCGGGCCGATGAAGCGGCTGCAGAGCGCACCGAGCGCATCCACGTATCCCAGTTATATTTTGCAGCGCTCAAGGCAGCGGCAACGCTGCAAGCGGAGCGTGAAGCGCTTGCGCTCGCGGGCGCGCAGTTACAGGCGGCGCAAAAGCGTTTTGGTGCGGGCGATGCGCCGCACCTGGATGTAGTCAGAGCCGAAGTCGCCGCAGCGCAAGCTCTGGCCGCTTCCGAAAAT
>JBPYDX010000306.1:0-2653 GCA_051986115.1 Candidatus Eremiobacteraceae bacterium | reverse complement strand
GTGATGAATTAGTCGTGCTCATAGCCTCTCGAGAGCTGCCTTTTGCCGTGGGCCGCTACTACTTCACTTTCCAGGAAGTCAGCGATGCTCGCGTGCGCGAAGAACTGGCTCGGGCTCGCGCTCGGATGGCAGCGCAAACGTAACCTCGGGCCTTAGCGCAGCTTGCGCAGCACCTTAGGCGGCAAAAGCCACATGAGCGTGCCGCTGCCCTTCTTTATTGTTTGCATGTCGATGCGCATGAGCGCGCCCTTTTTGAAATCGAACGCATTGGCGTCGCGGCCGCCAGTCAAATATGCAACGGTAAGGCTCAGGTTAGGTTCGTGTCCAACCACCAGCAAGCGTTTTGCAGTCTTATTGATGTCTAAAAGAGCAAGAACTTCTGAGGGATCGCGATCTGGTTCGAGCGCGGGCGTCGTCTGTATGTCGCGGCTGTCGATGCGGTAGGCGTCGGTGACGGCTTCAGTTGTTTGTCGCGCGCGCGTGTAACCGCTGTCAAAAACGACGTCAAATTCGACTCCCAATTTGAGCATGCCGCGCACAATTTCGCGCATGCGTTCCAGCCCTTCGATAGTAAGCGGTCGTAAGCGGTCGTCCGGATACTTTTTTGGATCGCGATCTTGCGCAATACCGTGACGTAAGAGGTAGATTTCCATCGCCCACATGCATTGGCGAGGCACGACGCCTCGCCTGCCCACCCTGATAATGTGCGGGTTTCTATTCTCGTAGCGCAGAAGCCGCGCGGCACTGATAATGCTGGAACAGACGTGGGCCTACGCGCTCGATCATAGGACTGACGTGCTGCTTGCTCTGCGACAGCATCTTTTGCTGTGCGTCGTGGCACTGGTGATCGCTCTTGCAATCAGCGTGCCACTGGGCATCTGGACGTCGCGCTCCCGCTTCGGCCAAGGTATTGTTGCTGCAGTAACGGCCGTTCGTGTCGTACCAAGCCTGGCCGTGCTTGCATTTGTGTTGCCGATCTTCGGCGTCGGGTACAAGGCTGCAGTGATTGCGCTTATCGTGCTCGCCTGCCCACCAATTCTTATCAACACCGACATCGCGTTTCGCGGCATTCAACCGGCCGTTCGAGAAGCGGCCATTGGCATGGGCATGCGCGACGCACAGCTGCTGCGGCGCATTGAATACCCACTCGCCTTTCCCGTCATGATGGCCGGCGTCCGAACAAGTACGATCGAGGTCATCGCATCGGCGACGCTGGCTGCGTTTATCGGCGGTGGCGGCTTTGGTGATTTCATCCTCGATGGTTTAGCGAACAACGACATGCGTCAGTTGCTTGTTGGCGCCATCATGGTTTCGCTGCTGGCGCTGTTCGCCGAATTTTTGTTGAGTACGCTTGCGCGAACGAGTGCTGCACGCCATGGCGTGAGCGCACATGTCTAGGCGCTTATCGAGAGCCGATGCACTTGCGCTGCTGGGCGGAATCCTTGGTCTCGGGGCTTGCGCAAAACGAGGAAGTTCGGTTGGTGTCGGTTCCAAAAATTTTGCTGAAGAACTCTTGCTTGGTGAAATGTATGCAACGTTGCTCGAGCACGCGGATTTGCGGGTGAGTCGCAAGCTGAACCTCGGCGGGACCAACATTGCCATGGCCTCACTCCTGCGTGGTGAAATCGATCTGTATCCAGAGTACACAGGCACAGCACTGCTTGCGCAGCTGAAACTTGAGCCGCTCCATGATCGAAAGGCGGTTTACGAAACCGTTAAACAAGATTATCTCGCTCGCTATCAACTGACGTGGCTTGATCCTGCGCCGATGAACAACACTCAAGCTCTGGCAACGACGATGCAGCTCTCACAACGTTTGGGCCTCCAAACGCTGAGCGAATGTGCTCGCCTCGCTCCTCAGCTGCGGCTCGGCGCCGTTCCGGAATTTACCGATCGACCCGATGGCTTGCCCGGCTTGCAAAAAGCTTACGGCGGCTTTCGCTTTGCAAGCATCAAGCTGCTCGATATCGGCCTCAAATACACGGCGCTGCTCCAGGGCGATGTTGACGTGGTAGTTGCATTTGGCACCGACGGACAAATAGACGCTCACCACCTAGTCGTGCTTGCCGATGACAAACATTTCTTTCCGCCCTACCAGGTCGCACCGGTCGTTCGGCTCGACACACTGGGACGGTATCCGGTCATCGCAAAAGCCCTCAACGCGCTTGCGCCGTACCTTACCGATACGGTCATGCGCAGACTCAATTGGCGAGTCGATGGGCAGCACGAAGAACCATCGGACGTAGCTCAAGAGTTTCTCACGAGCACTCGATTGATTCCGGCCGGTTGAACATAGGCAGCGTGATAACAGAACCGCGCGTCCGCTTCGAACACGTTGTCAAAGAATACGAGGCGGGCAAACGAGTCGTCGACCAAGTGTCCTTCGATGTTCCGGCTGGCGCGTTTGTCGTGCTTTTAGGGCCGTCGGGCTGCGGGAAGACCACGTTGCTCAAAACCGTCAACCGGCTTGTTGACCCAACGGCTGGATCGACCTTTGTTAATGGCAAGGATGTGCGTGCGCTCGATCCCACAACACTGCGCCGCGGTATTGGCTATGTCATCCAACAAATCGGTCTGTTCCCGCACATGACTGTAGCGGCGAACGTTGGTGTGGTACCCTCACTGCTAGGCCAAGATCGCGATGCCATTTCGA
>JBPYDX010000305.1:0-6892 GCA_051986115.1 Candidatus Eremiobacteraceae bacterium | reverse complement strand
CATGGCTTCGGTCAAGTCGATGATGCTTAGGCGCGCAGCGGTCGGCATGCCGGTGCCTGCATCGTCAACGACCGCAATTGTTTGCAGCCAGGAAAGCTCTGCCAGGATGGGCTCGACCAAAGGCCACAGCGAGGAAGCAATGACGAGCACCCGCGAGCGACTATCTTCGAGCATGTAACGGTAATCGCCAGGGCGCAGCAGAGTATTCGTCGGAACCGGAATTGCACCGATTTTAATAGCGCCAAAAAATGCTGCCACAAATTCGGGAGAGTCGGGCAACAGCAGCGTTACGCGGCTTTCCATTCCCACGCCCAACGATGCCAGAGCATTACCGGCGCGATTGACCAGGCGCAAAACGTCATCGTAGCTGGTTGTTCGCTCGCCGCATTCGATAGCGACTTTCGCACCGCGCCCAAGCTCAACATTGCGATCGACGAAATAAGCGGCAGCGTTGAATTTCAAACCAACGTCCGCGCTTTGGGCCATGCGCTTCGGCTACAACCAGCTAGAGGGTGCTTCCTGTTCACCAGGTGGCTACGGCGCAAGCGGTCAAGAGTCGGGGCCTACGCAATACACAAGACGGAGGATGTGTGGCAAGTTACGACGCGATTATCATCGGAGGCGGACACAATGCGCTCGTCACCGCGAGCTATCTCGCACGCGCGAACTGGAAAGTGCTTGTCTTAGAACGCCGGTATGTTGTCGGCGGCGCTTGCGTGAGCGAGGAGACTTTTCCAGGATACAAAGTTTCAACTGCGGCGTACGTCAATAGTCTGTTCCGGCCAGAGATCATTCGCGATTTGCGATTACGCGATTATGGTTTTGAGTTGCTGGAGCGTAACCCGGCATCGTTTTCTCCGTTTCTCGACGGCCGCTACTTGATGCTCGGCTCGGACAGCGCAAGCAACATTCGTGAGATCAGCAAATTCAGCACCAGAGATGCCGAGAATTATCCTCTGTATGAAGAGATGCTGCAGCGGGTTGCATCGGTGATTGAGCCGACGCTCGTACAAACGCCGCCCAATGTAGCAAAACCGGGCATCGCTGACCTGCTCAAAATGGCGCCGATGGGCCGGGCAATGCAAAAGCTTGGGCCGGCGATGAGTGAGGCAATCGAAGTTTTAACTGGCCCCGCGCGACCGATCTTGGATCGCTGGTTCGAATCTGAAGAACTCAAAGGCACCCTTGCGACCGATGCTATCATCGGCGCCTTCGCATCACCGTCAATGCCTGGAACTGCATACGTTCTCTTCCATCACGTGATGGGAGAAACCAACGGTAAGCGCGGCGTCTGGGCCTATGTGAAAGGCGGCATGGGCGGACTCACGCAAGCCTTAGCCCGAGCAGCAACCGATTTAGGGGTGGAGATCCGCACCGAAGCTGAGGTTGCAAAAATTTTGGTTAAAGACGGTGCAGTAACGGGCGTCGCGCTCCAAAACGGCGACGAATTTGATTCAGCGCGCGTGGCCAGCGGCGTGGATTGTAACGTTACATTCAATCAGCTGCTTGACACCGCCGATGTGCCGGCGGACTTCTTGGCTGCCATTAATCGCATCGACTACAGCAGCGCTTCGATGAAAATAAACGTTGCGCTAGACTCGCTGCCGAGCTTCTTAGCATGTCCAGGCAGCGCACCCGGGCCGCAGCACCACGGGACCGTTCATCTCGTGCCCGACCAAGACTTTATCGAGCGCGGCTATGATGATGCGAAGTACGGCGTACCTTCGCGCGACCCAATCGTTGAGATGTGTCTGCCTTCTTCCGTCGATCCCAGCGTAGCGCCGCCCGGCAAACATTTGGCGTCAATGTTCGTGCAATATGCTCCGTACAAACTGGCTGACGGCCCATGGGATCAGGCAAAAAAAGACGCGTTTGCGGATCGTTGCTTTGAAATTATAGAGCAGTATGCGCCAGGATTCACTGCATCGGTCATTGACCGGCAGATTCTCAGCCCAGTCGATCTCGAACAGACATTCAATCTCACGGGTGGGAACATCTTTCAAGGTTCGATGGCGCTGCATCAGCTTTTCATGTTCCGTCCAGTGCCCGGTTACGTCGCCCATCGCATGCCGGTCAAAGGCCTGTATTTATGCGGCGCTGCGGCGCATCCGGGTGGCGGCGTGATGGGCGCAGCCGGATGGAACGCTGCGCGTGAGATGATCAAACGTTACGGCAGAGGACACGCCGAAGATAAGCGAACGCCGACGCCTGCGTGAAGCGACTCATTGTGACGGGTGACGATTTCGGCGCATCGACGCTCGTCAATGAAGCGATCGAACAGGCGCATCGCGCGGGGATTCTCTCTACGACATCGCTCATGGTGGGAGGGCGCGCGCTCGATGACGCGCTGCGCCGCGCGAGGCAGCTACCCTCGCTGCGGGTTGGCCTGCACGTTGTGCTCGTGGACGGCGAGCCGGTTCTCGACCCGCATGCGGTGCCGGCGCTGGTGGATGCGAACGGTAATTTTTCAACCCAACTTGTCCGCTCGGGTTTCAACTTCTACTTTAACGGTGCCGCGCGGCGCCAGCTACGCGCCGAAATCCAGGCTCAATTCGAAGCCTACCGCGCAACCGGATTGTCGCTTGACCATGTCAACGGCCACAACCACATGCACATTCATCCCACTGTGCTCGCAACGATCATAGATGTTGGTCGCGATTTCGGGATCAAGAGCGTGCGCGTTCCTTACGAACCCTTGGGCCCATCGTGGCGTGCCAATCACACGAACTTTGGTGGACGTTTTGGCAACTCGGTATTGCTGTGGCCGATGGTGTCGCTCATGCGCGCGCGCATTCGCTCCGCCGGTCTTTTTTGCAATGACTATGCCTTTGGCGTTACGGACAGCGGGCACATGACAAAAGAGCGCGTGGCGGCATTTTTGCGAGAGCTGCCCGAAGGTGTGACCGAGATGTACATGCATCCCGCTACTAGCAGGTGGCCGGGCATGCCCGCGTACGCACAATGCCAAGACGAGTTGGCCGCACTCGTGGATCCCGACATCGTTGACTACGTACGTACTTCCAACATCGTGGCATCCACCTACAGCGATCTCGCGTCGGCGGCGTAGTGCGCGCGATCGTCGGCGGTTTGTTCCTTGCAGCAAGTGCCGCGGGCGTCGCCTACTTGGCAGTTGCGCTCGGCCGGACGCTCGCGTTTGCGCGCCGCCACCAGCGGGCACCTGAGGACACCTCGCATTATGCGCCAGCGGTCACCATCTTAAAGCCGCTGCACGGTGACGAGCCCGAACTTTTCGAAAACCTGTGTTCCTTTTGCGAGCAGGAATATCCGCAGTACCAAGTCGTCTTTGGCGTGCGCGACGAAGCGGACGAGGCAGCGCCAATCGCGGCGCGAGTCATTGAACGATTCCCCAACCTTGATGTATCATTGTGCGTCGACCCGTCCAAACGCGGGGCGAATCAAAAAATATCGACTGTCCTCGCCATGATGAGCCGGGCAAAACATGATATCATCGTCGTCGCCGATAGCGATGTCCGCGTACGCTCCAACTATTTGCGTGCTGTCGTGGCACCATTTTGCGATGCAAGCGTTGGCGCAGTGACCTGCTTGTACCGGGGAGAACCCGCGGCGGCCCTGTCAGGAACTGTTATTGGTCAGCTCGGGTCGATGTTCATCAACGACCAGTTTGCGCCGTCGGTTCTTGTTGCGATCAGTCTTTCTCCGATGGATTTTTGCCTGGGCGCAACGATGGCGGTTTCACGCGAGGCGCTTGCAAAGATCGGAGGATTTGAAGCAATCGTTTCGCACCTCGCGGATGATCGCATGTTGGGAAAGCTTGTTCACGATCGTGGCTTGACGGTGCAGTTGAGCTCGTACGTGGTTCAGACGCTTGTCTGCGAGACGGATTTTCGATCGCTCTGGCAGCACGAGCTGCGCTGGGCGCGGACAATGCAAACGGCCCGGCCTTGGGGATACGGATTTTCCTTCATCACCTACGCGGTGCCGCTCAGCCTAATGTATTGGGCTATCTCTGGTACAGCCGCCGGCGCCGCCCTATGCGCGTTGGCTTTGGCCTTGCGGTTTGGACTTCATAGCGCCGCGCGCGTAGCGCTTAATGTTCGAGCAAAGCAGAAGCCTTGGTTGATCTTGCTGCGCGATCTTATGGGCCTTGTGATTTGGGGAGCCAGCTTTTTTGGAAGGCGCGTTGCTTGGCGCGACCAGACATTGTTGATCGATCGCCAGGGCCGCCTAAGCGCGTGAGTCTGCCGTGCGCGTAATGGGCCAGTCGAGCAGAAAGGTTAGAAACAATCCGGTGGCAGCGGCAAACAGAACGGAGCCAGCGATCATGTTCACTGACCATGCAACGCCGGTAGTGAGCGCAAGCGTCAGCAGTATACAAATCTGATACACCGCTGGGATCGTCGCGCCGAAAATATAAAGCGGCTTACCTGAGGGGAGCGGCGTTCCCCACCTCGCAGCCATCACATCAGCTAACACGCCCGTCAAGATCGCTCCAACTGCCAAGAAATAGTTGTCCGCCATAATGAGTTGAGCGATGGATGGCACGGCGATGACCAGGGTGAGAGCTCCAGGCGGTAACGTCCAAGCTCGCACCAGCAATATCGTCATGCCCATGATCAAAACTGTTTGTATAATGACATCAGCCACGCCAATCGCGTGGTTGGCATCATCACTAATGCGACCGTTATGGCCCAGGCCGCTGTACGCAATGTGTTTGCCGTCAGGTGACCACTGCGGACTATCCGCGACGATGGCACGATCGTTCGTCAGATCTTTGGCCTTGCCACCCGCCGCGCCCACAACGTAGATGTCGGCGCCCGATCCCGCCGGCGCGCTGAAAGCGATGTTGGCGCCATCGGGCGACCACGCCGGTCCGATGCTACTCGGTGGACCGATAACCTTAGCTCGTCCGCCGGTTGCAGGCATGACTGCCACAGCGCTTTCCCCATCCGGATCCGCAGTGAAGGCAAGGCTTGCACCGTTGGGCGACCACGCGGGATCGTTCGCTTGCGTCGGCGTCGACAGCATGTGAATGTTGGCGCCTTTAGCATCCATGACATACAGACGCCACGTTCCAGAGTTCTTGGACGCAAACGCTATGCTCTGACCATCCGGCGACCACGTTGGGTGGTACGATTCTTTCATCCCACCGGTGAGCGTCCGTTCGCCACTGCCATCAATGCGAATGACGCGAATGGTTGCGGTTTGCGTCTTTATTCCTTGCTGCGAGTTGAATGCAATCTGGGTGCCATCCGGCGACCACGCTGGATAATAATTTTTTAACCCGTTGTGCGTGAGCTGGCGCAGATGGCTGCCGTCGGCATCCGCCACAAAGAGCTCGCCGTGTTGGCTGTTGCCTGGTCGAATCATAAATGCGACTCGCAAGCCATCGGGTGACCAGGCAGGTCCATAGTGCAGAAAATCAGGTTGCATAGTGATGCGCGTCTGTCCGGTGCCATCCGCATTCATCACAAAAATGTCAGTGTAGGCCGGCAGCTTCGTCGGATCTTTGGCAGCGAGTGGCGAGACCATTGGGCTTGCGAATTGCGTGAATTGACCCAGCAGCGTGAGCGTCGCTGTCGCGCTTAGCAACGCTGGGCCTAACGCTCGCCAGCCGCGGGTAGTGCGTGGATCCAACCCAAGCCAGGCGGCACGCATCGGGCCCGTCACAATCAACAACGCTGACGTGAGCAAGAGCAAGTGCGTCGGGCTGAGCAGTGCTTCTGTATCGGCTTCAATTCCAAAGATCGAGTGCCACCACAAGTCGAGCGCGCCGCCGAGCGCAAAAAGAAACGCACCAATAAGCGAAAGCCCGTAGCCGGGCGGCAAGCTTTGGGGCCACGCGTATCCTTTGCGATGATTGAGAAAGGCATTTACCGCGAGGAAAGTCCCGACAACGGTCATGGTACTATACAAAACCGCATGCCACGGCGTAAAGAAGCTTTGATCGACTAAACCGTGATTGTGAGCCCAGATGTCTTGCACGACACCGCCGACCAGCAATACGCTGAGCCAGCCCATTGCCCAATGGAATGCGCTGCTCGCTTGTGGTTGGCTTCGCTGCATGTTATTGACTTACAGGGATAACTTGACGCGCATCAAGCGCGCGGGAGACAACGTCCGAAAGACTTTCCAAGTGCGCACGCGTGAGCTCGTCGAGACTAGGGCGCGTGAGCGCCACTTTGAGATCCTGCCGCAACGAAATCAGTTTGGCGCGGGCGAGTGATTGCGCATCGTAGGGTGTGCCGTCGTCGGGCCCGAGCCAGATTTGCGCGAGCTTGCGAGCGTACCACTGCTGGAGCGAGCGATGAATCAACGGAATCGAGTGTAGCGTAGAGTTGCTCAGATCACCGTAAAGTGCTTGTTGCGTCCAATCAAAAAGGTCAGTGAGACTCATCGTCGACCCGGCTTGGGCCTTGAGCGACAGATCGTCCAAACGCTCGAACATGAGCGGCTGGAACATCCTCGTCAGTTGCCCTTGCGCAAACTGTTCGGCAATTTCGGCTACGGGGAAGTCGTGGCGCGGCGTCGGGTTGTAGGCACACGTCGCTGTAACAAACGGTTCCCACTCGCTATACACCATTCGGTTGAGCACCGATGGCGAGTAATTCCATGCGCTGTCGGCGAGCACGTAGCGGTTAAGTAAATCAAACGCGCGCCGTTCTTGCGAACGCGGGACTGCCACAAGCGAGGGCGACGCCCCTGGGTCACCGGCATGCGAACGAGAGAGATACTCGCCGCCGATGAAATGTTCCGGCTGAGACGCCGCTTGCAGCCAGTTTGCTATGACAAATCCGAAGACGTACATTTCTTGTTCGTAAGGATAGCCCGGTTGTGGCCAACGATGATTGAGCCCGGCGATGACATCGTTTGTCAATCTCAGCTGAGCATCGTCCCATGCAAGCGGATCGTT
>JBPYDX010000304.1:0-5227 GCA_051986115.1 Candidatus Eremiobacteraceae bacterium | reverse complement strand
CGACGATGGCCGATGTTGCCCGTGACGACAGCATCGCTGCGCTGCGCGAGTTTGTCGGCTCGCATTTTGGAGCGCTGGACATTCTGGTGCACAGCCTTGCTTTTGCCCGCAAAGAAGAGCTTGCCGGCAAGTACTATGCGACTTCGCGCTCGGGCTTCTCGCTGGCACTGGACATTAGCGCATACTCTTTGGTTGCTTTGTGTCGCGAGCTGCAGCCGCTGTTTGCAGAACATGCGTCGGTAATGGCCATGACCTACTTAGGTTCAGTGCGGGCAGTTCGCAATTACAATGTCATGGGTGTTGCAAAGGCTGCGCTCGAGTCTTCGGTCCGGTACCTAGCCGAAGATCTCGGTCCGATGGGCGGCATTCGCGTCAACGCTATTTCAGCCGGGCCTATTAAGACCGCTTCCGCGCGGGCCGTTGGAGATTTTACGAAAATCTTAACCGAGGTGGCCGCGAAATCGCCGCTGCGCCGCAACGCAATCGCAGACGATGTCGCTAACGTCGCAACGTTTTTGGCAAGCGATCTTTCCTCTGCAGTGACGGGCCAAGTGCTCTACGTCGACGCCGGCTACAACATCCTTGGGATCGTCTAAAACCGACCGAGAGGTCTGCACGACCTGGATGCCCAACGGAAGCGTCCGCCGATTCATGAAGGGGGTGAAGGTTGTGGGCCTGACTTGGCAAGACGTTGAAGACATTGCGTTCGAGCTGTCGCAAGCGTATCCCGACGAAGATCCAAAACAAGTGCCCATGCCTGAGCTCTTACGGCTTGTTACTGAGCTTGATGATTTCGAAGACGATCCAGAACAAGTCGATGAGCAAACGCTCGAGCGGATCGCAGAGGCTTGGGGCGAGGAGTTTGCACACCAAGCCTGATTTAATATAAAAGAAAACGAGAACCGTCTGATGGATTCGGTTCTTGGGTTGTTCCCACTGAACACCGTCCTGTTACCCGGCGCGTCGCTGCGATTGCATGTCTTCGAAGACCGGTACAAAGCCATGATGGCGCAGTGTATCGACCAAGAAGTGCCCTTTGGGGTAGTGCTCGATCGCAACGGCAAAGAAGTTGGTGACAATCTCGATCCGGTTGGCGTCGGAACGACCGCTGTGATTCGGCAAGTAAGAAAGCTTTCAGCGGGTCGGCTCTACATCATCGCGCAGGGTACGCGTCGCTTTCGAGTTGATCGACTGGTGGGCAAGCGGCCATTTTGGCGAGCACAAATTTCCTACCTCGAAGAGCACGAAGGACCCCCTGATACCGCCGCACGATTGCGGACTACCGCCTTGGAGCTCTTCAAAGAATATTTAGAAGTTTTGCTTTCAATTTCAGGGCAAGAGCTCGACTCGCTCGACTTGCCAAGCGATACCGCAGCCTCGTCATACATCATCGCTGATGCTCTTCAGGTTGATGTTACCGTCAAGCAGCATTTGCTCGAAGCGGCCTCATCTGCCCAACGCCTCAACGCCGAACTCAAATTGCTCGAAGACGAAACGCGCCGGCTGCGCCTTGTGCGCGAAAGCGGCGGCGATGACGATACGCAGATCTTGCCGTTACCTGCGCGTTTCTCGTTGAATTAGCTGTGCTCGCGCAGGCACTCAGCGGGTTGCGAGAGCGCTTGCGCAAGCGCGCGCGCATAAGCATCGATAATCCGCGCTCGCGCCGGGCGGCCGTGCTGGTGCCGCTCGTCGCGCGAGCATCCGGCGCTGCGCTCTTGTTCTTCGAGCGCACGCATGACGTTATGGACCATAAGGGCGAGATCTGTTTTCCGGGCGGCTCGCTTGAACCACAGGATGCAAACGCAACCGATGCCGCTTTGCGCGAGGCTCAAGAAGAACTCGCCTTGCCTCGTACCGATGTCAATCTTTTGGGTTTGCTTGATGATGTGGAGACCGTAGTTTCCAACTACACGATTACACCGGTCGTCGGGTTGATTGAGAGTAACCCAACGCTTGCGGCAGACCCACTCGAGGTCGCGCGGATCATTGAAGTGCCCTTATCGCGCTTTTTTGCTGTCGGCGTCGGGCACGAAGAACAAGCAGCGTATGAAGGTGTGAGCAAATTGCGCTATTCGTACAGCATCGATGGCGATCGCATTTGGGGTGCAACTGCGCGAATCGTGCACAACTTGCTCGAGACGCTACGCGAGATTTCTTAGGTGCCGTACTGCTTGAGGATCTGCTGAATCTTACTCGTGATCTCAAGGGCATCCGCTTGGCGGCGCTGCCAGAGATTTCTTCCGAAGATTAGTCCCGTAACGCCAGCCTCCATCGCGGAGCGGGTCTTGCGCAGCAAGTCCTCATCGCTGATTTTGCTGCCACCTGAAATGAGCACGAGCGTGCGTCCTGCCGATTTTACGACCTTACGAATGGCCTCTTCCTCAGACAGTTGCAATGTGGGGTACGGCTTGGGTTGTTTCACATCGTCGCTTACCTTCGGCTCGTTCAATTTGACGATGTCGGCACCCATCTCGCAAGCTACGCGCGCGGCGTAATCAATTGCATACAAAGTGTCTTGGCCGCCTTTTTCTTTGACGGCTTTGCCTCGCGGATACGACCACACAACCAGCGGCATGCCATAGCGGTCGCAGTCTTCACGCACCCTTGTCAACTGGGCGATGTCGTCGGACTGACGCGGGCTGCCAACATAAAGCGTATAGCCGACAGCGTCAGCACCCATGCGAACTGCATCTTCAACAGAACCGGTGAGCGGCGAGAATGCGTCATCGTCGCTTGGAATATTCGTCTTACCGTTAATTTTGAGCAGCAACGGTAATTTGCCGGCATATTTGCTAAAATACTTGCTCGCAAGACCATAGTGCAGTGCGATGCCCGAATAGTTGCCCTCTAAAGCGAGCTGATATTCATACTCGGGATCCAAGCTATCGGGATTGTCAAAGAAATCAACCGGACCATGTTCGAGCCCCTGGTCGATTGGCAAGAGCAAGAGCGTGCCGTTGGCAGGTCCGTACTCGTATAAGAAGCGGTGAAGGCGTGCGCGCTTGCCGGCCGGTAGGCCCAAATCATCGAGCGTCGGTCGCTGCACTTTGGTGAGCATAAAGAAGACCTCCAGAAATGGAATGGCGGGTCGTGGGCTATCAGATTACGCGATAATGCTAGGTTTTACCCGCAGGCGCACGCTTCACACGCGACGCCGGTAGCAGGCCATCGAGCCCATACGCTAGGCCGGTTGGTAGCACAAAGCTCACAAAACCCAGTGCCATTGCCGCGGCGTCGAGACCGGCGTAGTCGCTCAAGTGCGCATATGAACCCTTCATCAAGAAATAATTGAGCGGTAAGAAGATCCCAAAAAAACCGCCCACGCGTGTGAACAGTCCGAGCAGCAACGAAACGCCGGTAAGCGTCTCTCCCCAAGCAACGAGATGGCTGAACAGGGCAGCGTTGGGCAAGACGACGTGCTGAACAAAAGTCGAATACGGATTGATCGGGTTGCTGGCTTGTTGCAACATTCGCGCCATCATGCCCGATGGTCCATGAAACTGTGGGTTGAGCAGCTTGGGAACGCCGTGCAGCAGCCAAAAACAACCCGTGTAGATACGCAACACCCCGAGCCAGCGTGCATACGTCTGAGGAAGTGGAAGCATTCGCCGCCTGTAGTTGCCGATGCAATACAGCGCCACCTGTCGGAGGCGCAAAACGCCAAGCAAACGAAAGCCAGCAACTGTGGACGTCTTTGATATTACAGTGATCGGTGGCGGCCCAACTGGGCTGTTTGCACTTTTTTACGCCGGCTTGCGCGGAGCCAAAGCGAAAGTGATCGATGCTTTGCCTGAGCTAGGCGGCCAGCTTTACGCATTGTATCCGGAAAAGTACGTCTATGATATGCCCGGCTACCCCGCCATCATTGCACAAGACTTAGTCAATGCGTGCGTCGAGCAGGCGATGCAGTGGCCGCATGCGGTATGCTTGGAAGAGCGTGTCACAAACCTCGAGCGCTCAGATGATGGCAACTTTAAGCTTACGACCGACAAAGCAACGCACGTGAGCAAAGCCGTCCTGCTGTGCTCGGGTATCGGCGCGATCAAACCAAGAAAACTACCGGCGCCCTCCGCCGCGAAATTTGAGGACCACGGGTTGATATACTATGCGCGGAACTTCGATCGCTTTGAGGGCAAGCGGGTGGTGATCGTTGGCGGTGGAGACTCCGCCGTCGATTACGCGCTGGCGATCGAACCGCGTGCAAAGTCCGTCAGCATTGTACACCGTTCGCAATTTCGCGCAGCAGCGCACAGTGTCGAGTTACTGCGCCAATCTAGAGTGCAAATTCATCAGCCTGATTTTGAGATAAAGGAAGTGCTTGGTGACGGCAAGGTCGAGGCCGTTGTCATTGTCAACAGTAAGACCAAAGAAGAATTCAATCTAGAAGTTGACGAGATACTCTGTGCGCTTGGGTTCATCTCAGATTTAAGCGAGCTAAGCCGTTGGGGCATCAAAATTGAAGGCAACGGTGTCGTGATAGATCCGTATACCATGGAGACAAGCGTTAAGGGAATTTATGCAGCCGGCGATATCATCAATCATCCAGGCAAGCTCAAACTAATCGCGTGCGGCACCTCGGAGGCTGCTATTGCCGTCAATCAGATGATGGTGTATATCAATCCGAACAACAAAGTGCAACCCGTGCACTCCAGCAACTTGACGCTCCCCATCTCTGCCAAACTCGGGGCCAAGCCTTAACGGACGTCAGTTAGATCTGCCAATTCTGCGAATTCCAAAAATCCGAAGAGACCGGCTCGGGCAAAAAGTTCTTTAGGTCCGTGTTGACCGCGTAAATGTAACCTTCCCAAGTGAGCGGTACATATGGCAGATCGCGGTTGAGCCTGCGCTGAATCTTTGAATACAATTCCTTACGCTCGGCTTGCGAATACGTCTGGGTTGCCTGTTCGGACCACCGATCCACGTCGGCGTCTGAGTAAAACGCGTCGTTGTATGATTGCGGAGCGAAGGCGCTTGTCTCGATCATAAATGATCGCGTGGGGTCGGGGTCCGCGCCCCAGTCATCGATGAGAGCGTCGAACTTACCATCGGTCGCTAAGCCTGGATTTCCGTAGATGACGTTCCTAGGCACCGAGCGGATCTGGACATCCACTCCGATGTCGCGCCATGTGCGTTGCATCTCTTGAGCCATAGTGCTCAACGGGACCGATTCGGTTTGATTGAGCAACGTGAATGAAAGTGGCCGGCCGTCTTTTGCTCGCATCCCATT
>JBPYDX010000303.1:0-7862 GCA_051986115.1 Candidatus Eremiobacteraceae bacterium | reverse complement strand
TACAACGTCACCTTTTGCCATCGCATCATCTGCGATTCGATCACATTGCAGAGTATCAAGCAACTGGATCAGAGCGCTGTGGACGCGCACTCGCGCGTGCTCGGGCCGGCCCGCTGCTTCGAGCGCCTCATCAACAAAGGCTGCGATAACTCGTGGATGAACGAGCACTGCTCTGCGCAGTGCCCGACCACATGCGACAACCGCCAGACGAATAGCTTCGGCGCGAATCTGCGACCGGTGGTTGCAGACGTGCACTGGGACGTCCGACTGAGCCGGCAGAGAAGGAACCGTTTCGATCGTAGGCGCCGACTCGGCTTGAATTTCCTCGACCGAAGAATTTTCGGCCCAAGGTTCGGCCACAATCACGGCGGTTTTATTGTCATCGGTGCGCTCGCAGGAGCTGACTTCAGTCGCTTGGGGAGAGGGCGGTGCTTGCGCGGCTGTGACATCCGCATTAGATTGCGACATAGACAGACGCCGAGGAACAAAGGCTTCGAAACGCGTTTCAACCATGGGCGCGGCCATTGAGATGCCGCAGAATTCGCTCCCGCTGTTCAACCGGATACTCTCGCAGCACTTGTTGACGCACACGCGGCGGTATCGTCCCCAAGACGTACGCGGCAGTTTGCGGCAATTCGTTCTCGAGCGTCGCATGCAATGCAACCGCAGCCTCACGGCGCCGCTCGTGCAGTTTTTGGCGGGCGAGTGGTAGGAGATAACCAGTGAGAGTGACGAGCATGCAAAATACAATGGTCGCTGCAGCTAATATGCGAAGGCGAACGTGGTGAGGCGCTCCGTCGCTCAATGACTTCACGGTGAACGGCAAAGCTTGCACCACGACATCGTCGCCGCGCTGCAGATCGGCTCCAGCGGCCGCCCGAACTAGACCGATCACCAGTTTTGATTGCGTGAGGCTGACTTTGTGAGCGTTCAAGAAAACCGCGACTGCTATATGTTCGAGTGCGTCCGGATGGCTTGACTTTGTGTCAACAACCGTATCATACGCATAACGAGTGTGGTTGCGCTGGCGCTCAAAATTCTTTGTACCCTCTCGCCCTCGTTCGCTTGCTTCGTCCGCTTCCAGCGGTCCGCGCGGGATCACGCGCGTGCTTTGCATGCTCCTCTCCTCACCACTGGCACGCAGACTGACTCGAACGATAGCGGCACCGCTACCGAATACGGCATCAAGTGCAGACTGAATTGAACTTTGCACCCGAGCTTCGCGCGACATGTTTTTATCGGGGGCCGCTTGGCCCCCGGCCCCAGCGGCACTACCGGATCCGTCCACAACGACGACTCGATCAGGGCCTAAGCCAGGATAGCTTGCGGCCACGAAGCGCTTGATACCCATGACAGCGGTTGAAGGCAGGAGCGCTCCTGATTGAAGAACCAACTGGACGCTCGCGCTAGCAGGCGTCTTTGTGTCGCTATCGGCAAATGGATCATCAATAGCTGGAGCAATGACAACTGTCGCATCAGCTATGCCGTTCATGCGGCGCAGCCCAGCCACAAGATCTCCCTCGATACCGGCGCGTCGGCGATCATCGATAACCGCTTCAGGTACAAAAGCGTTTTGCGGCTGCTCGAGCACGTCCGCAGTAGTCGGAACGTAGCGATGCGGCAATCCAGCTAGCGTGAGCCGCAAGAGAACGTCGCGCCTGTGCGATGACGCGACAAAGATTTGGGTGTGCTGGGAATCGGACGTGAAAGGTTCGTTCCACAGCGTCAACGCGCGTTCGACTTCAATGACTTGGCTCGGATATAGCGGGGCGGTGAAGAGCGAGCGCTGCTCGCCTAACTTTGAGGTTGCAGCAAAAATCACCACGCAAAGCAGCAACCCGCCAGCGACGAGCGACGCGGGAACTTTGCGCGGCTCGAGCCACGCGATGCACTGCCGCGCGACCTGCGGCACGGCCGGCGGCAGGCGCGCAAGCATCGTTACACCTGGGTTTGCAGAAGTTGCGTGATGACGCCGCTTACCCGCGCGGCGGTGATTGCGGCGACTTCGAGCATCACATCCGCCTTGGCACGCTCGATTGTGACCTCTGCGACGCTGGCTTTTCCTGAGGCAAGCGCGGATGCGAGGGAATCTGCTTTGGCAATATTCGCCGAGAGATTGTCAACGGCTGCGCCAAGAACACTCTCAAACGAAGCACGATCGCCGATTGGTTTTCCCGCGGGCAGTGCGTTTGACAGCGCGGTTATTGCTTCAATCTGCATGTTGACTTAGGCGCGACCGATATCGGCCGCTTCGAGATCCATCTGCTTGACGGTTTGCAGCATGCTCACGTTAGCGTCGTACGCGCGACCACTGGACACCAAGGCTACCATTTGCTCGATCGGATCGACATCTGGAAGCGCTATGTATCCTTTATGAACACCGTCTTTGGCAGCGATGGGATTGCTTGGATCGTACCGGTATTGAACAGGGTCCTCACGCTCGATAATGTCGGCCACGCTAACACCGGCTGGTTCGCTGCCTCGCCCTTCATCAAAAGTAAAATCACCGTTTGTTTCACCAGACTCAAAAACTGCGGTGCGCAACGCCGGGGCGAAGTCAGATGAGCTTTGCAGCAGTGCCGTCTTTGCGCGAAAGATGCTTCCGTCCGCGCGCGCTAAACCTGCGTTTGCAAGATTTTCTGCAATGAGGTCCATTTGAGTTCGCTGGGCTGCCATGCCGCTTGCCGCGATTTCATAAATGTCGCTCATGTCAGCGCCGCGCTTCTTCCGCTACCGTGCGCACTTCTCGTAGCATCGCTCGTTCTTGATCCGTTAGCGCGCGGAACGCGATCGCGTTTCGAGCCTGGGCTCCCATTGCATATTCGAGCGCACCGACAGCGCCATGTGTGTTGACATTTTGGAGAGCAGCGGCAAAAGGAGCGCCCGCAGGGTCCGTGCTTTGGACCATCTGCACGTCGCGGGCGATAAAACCGGGCGTGCGAGCATTGGCAACGTCTTGAGCAAGAACCGCGGCGCGCGTCCGAGCAAAGATCAGCTGTGCTTCGATGTTGTCTAGTCCAGGTTCGTTCATGGGGCTGGCAGCGTAGCGCAGCCTAGTGAACAGATGTTGAACGCACTGTGACCATGCCGATACCTAGTATGTGACCCAGCGCGATCGCCGCGATGACCCTTGGAACAGGATCGCTTCCCGCCTGGATGAGGCGCTCGACGGCGCGCGCAGCCTTGCTGGCGAGCGCCCAGCTCCCAACACTCGCGGTGCCGAAAAACTTCTTGCCTTGCTGGGCGATGCCCGTCGCGACGTGCAGGCACGAGAGTTGGAAGCACGTGTTGCGGCCGCCCGAGCGCAGCGATTAGAAGCTGAGCTTGATCGCCAGCGCCGCCGCGCAGACGTCTTGGTACGCATTGGCAAAGCAATCAACGCGGTACGTGAATTGCCGGCGCTGCTGCAGTTGGTGGTCGATCTTGCCGTTGATGCAACCGGAGCCGAGCGCGGGTTAGTCGTCGTCCGGGATCCGAGCGGACGAGTTCGCGAATTCAGCGCCACGTCGAATCTCGATGCCGGCATTTTGGGACACCCCGAATTTTCGGTCAGCCGTTCGATTCTCGAGCGTGTCTTTCGCGACGCGCAGCCGATCACCACGACCGACGCGCAGAACGACCCGGATGTCAATACCGCCCCGAGCGTGCGCTCTTTGCACATCCGTTCGATCATTTGCGTTCCAATCAAAAGCAAAGACGGCGTTATCGGCGTTATTTATGTCGATTCGCGGGTCACGACCGATGTGTTGCTCGCTCACGATCCCGATCTGTTGTCAACGATTGCCGATCAGGCCGCAGTGGCTATTGATAATGCGAGATTATATGACGATCTAAGTCACAGCTTTCGCGAGTTATCTGCCGTCAAATCGCAAAACGACGAGGTGCTGGAATCAATCGCATCAGGCGTCATTATCTTTGACGACAAAGACACGATCAGCCAGTTCAATCGTGCCGCCGAGCTAACGTTCGGTCTTTCCGCTTCAACGGTTGTGGGACGAGGAGCTCGCATTTTGGACTCATGGCTTCCAGGCTTCACGGCGCTGCTCGATCGGCACAAAGCTAGTCCAGAAGATCATATGCAAATCGAAATCCCCGGCAACCACTTTGTTCGTGGGCCTTTTCTCCTGCAGATCACGTTCTTTCGCATCCGCGGCTCCACACCCGGAGCTGACAGCACCGCAGCAGTGATCAACGATTTGACGGAAAGCCGGGCACTCGAGGCCGAAAATCAGGCGCAAGCTCAAAAAAGCGAACGCATCGCTCGTTCGTTTGAACGCTACCTTGCGCCCCACGTCGTGAGCTCTCTCATGAAAGACCCCGAACAGGTTGTCCTAGGCGGAACTCGTCAAAGTGCCACGATGCTTTTTGCGGACATTCGCGGTTTTACGGAACTCTCAGCCAGTTTGATGCCGGAACAAGTCGTTGAACTGCTGAACCGATATCTTGCACCCGTGGTCAACGTGGTGTTCGCCAATGCCGGCCTGCTCGACAAGTTTTATGGCGACGGCGTCATGGCGGTGTTCGGGCCTCCACGCCCATCGTTAGACGATGCGTTGCGCGCCGCGCTTACTGCAGGGCAGATTCTCGATCAAGTGCGAGCGCTCAACGAACAGCCGCACGTAAGCTGGCCACTGGCGGTGAGCGTTGGGCTTGCGACCGGTGACGTCGTGGCGGGCCATATTGGCTCCGAGCGCAGGCTTGAATATACAGTTATCGGAGACGCAGTGAATCTGGCATCGCGATTGCAACAGATTGCCCAACCAAACCAAATTCTGGCGGACGAGCGCACGTATGAAAGTCTTGGCGGCCGTTTTGCCGCTACCCGACGCTTGGCGCGCATTAAGGGCAAAGCTGGATTGACACCGGTATATGTGATTCACAGTTAATCGTGGCAAAACAAATCTTGGGACAACAAGCGCCTTCGGGTGGCGCAACAACAGGTGGGCGCGATTCGCGCGCTGACGCCGCAGCAACGCTTGCTTCCGCAGCACTCGGACTTTTGGGCTGTAACGCGTGCGAAATCTATGTTTACGAGGAGCACAGCGGTCAGCTTATCAGTTCGGCGCTCGCCACTGATGGCGATCAACCGTCGGCGGGGAAGCCAATCACTTCAGCAGATGTGCAAGCGCTGTTTGCCGCCAGCGACATTCTAGCCGTCGATGACATTCGTACTGTACATCAACCACTGGCAGGCGCGGCCAACAATCTCGGAGCAGCGTCGCTTCTCGCTTTGCGTGTGGCTACCGAACGACGCACGGTCGGACTCGTGCTTTGCGCGTACCGTTGGTCGCGGCACCTATCAGCGGCGGGAACAATTACGCCGCTAGCTTTTGCTCAAGTCGCCACAGATCTCTTGGAATATGCGCGACGCGCCGAGAATGCGCTTGACCGCGCCGACCGCCTCGCCGCACTCCTTGACAGCGCGGCACGTTTTGCCGGTGAACTCGATCTTGAGCAACTCTTCGCCGCGATCCACGAGGAAGTTTCTCGGCACATGGACGCCCCGTCGTTTTACGTGGCGCTTGAGGGCGGGGAAGCCCGTGAGCTGCGAACCGAATACGCGATTGAAGCCGGCGTGCGGTTTCACTCCGACGCACTTCCTGGGCGCGAGGGCCTCGCAAAGGAGGTTCACACATCAGGACGACCAGCACTCGTAGAATGGGCAGATGTCTACAAAGCCGGTGAAGCGACGGGAGCAAACGTTGGAACCGTCCTGATGGTTCCCATGCGCTTGGGTGACCGCATCATCGGTGTAATGTCCGCACAATCGAAAAAAGCGAACGCTTACACGCAGCATCACGTTGAGTTTTTGATCGAGGTCGCCGAACAGGCCGCGACTGCCATTCAAAATGCCGGCGTACTGCGCGAGGAGCGCCGCCGCATGGCAGAACTCACCATGCTGCACCGGGTCGCTGTGCTGACAAGCTCTGAAACCCAACTCGATCGCATCATGGCCGCGATTGTGGTGGAGGCGGCTTCTATATTCCACGCGGATGCTGCGTCGATCGCTTTGGAAGATGAACATGGAGACTTCGCACTTGCCGCAACTTTCGGATTATCCGAGGAATATCGCAAAAAGCGGCGCCTCCAGGGCAGCACCTTACGCGCACTATACGGCGATCCGCCCAAAGAGCGCTTCATCGGTCCCG
This sequence comes from Candidatus Eremiobacteraceae bacterium, assembly GCA_051986115.1. Classification (GTDB taxonomy): domain Bacteria; phylum Vulcanimicrobiota; class Vulcanimicrobiia; order Eremiobacterales; family Eremiobacteraceae; genus JAFANK01. Next base: position 1,713 of record JBPYDX010000303.1, on the reverse strand, counting down.
ACCAAATAGCTTCGGTGGGACAGCCTGAGCTCATCGCCAGCGAAGGCGTCCGCAATATCTTTTTTATCCCGCTCGTCTATCGCGGAAAGCTTGTCGGGAGCCTCGCGCTGCACGGCCGGCACAGCATCGTGCGCCTGTCGCCAAGCGAAACACACTTGGCGCAAGTTTTCGCCGACCAAGTTGCGGCCGCGATGCATCGCGCACAAGCGGCGCAAACGTTGGCCGAGCGCATCGAAGACCAAGATTTATTGACCCGAGTCGGCCACGCGCTAGCCTCAAGCTTGCAAGTCGATTACCGTGCAGTCCTCGGCATCTTACGAGATCAACTGGGCTACAGTCACTTAACAATTATGTCGATTGAGGGCGAGCCGCCGCAGCTGCAAGTCAGAGGCGCTTTGGGTTACACAGAAGCGGCGACGAGTGCGCGCCTTTCGCTCGATCGCGGACTCGTTGGGGTAGTCGCTAGCAGCGGCGAGATGGTGTACGTTCCGGACGTGAACACCGAGCCGCGCCATTTAAAAGCTGCTCCCGAAGTGCGCTCCTTCATCGCGTATCCACTCAAGCTTGAAAATAATGTTTTAGGGGTGCTCAGCATTGAAAGCCTAAAGGTTGATGGCTTCCACGCGCGCGATCGCCGGGTTTTGGCTGCAGTTGCCGACCAAATAGCCGTCGCCATGTCCAATGCCCGTCAATATCTAACGGCGACCGAACGCCTCGGCTCACTCGAGCAAGCTCGCGCGCAAGCCGAAGAGTATGCTCGTTACCTTGAAGGACGCCAAGAAGAACTGAAGCTGCTCGGAGCAGTGGGCTCGGCTGTCAACTCAACCCTTAACTTGAACCGCATGCTTGCGACAGCGGCAGAGAAGATTGCGCTAGGTTTGCACGTTGAACGCTGCGTGGTTAGCCTTTATAACGAAAGCCAAACGGAAACTGAAGTGGTAGCAGACTTTTGTGATGGCGGGCAGCAAACGATGGTGGGCGCGCGCTTCCCCGCACGAGGCGACTCACCGGTGCTGCGTGCGCTGCGCCAGCGCCAAACCCTCGCGAGCGAAGATGCTAGCGCCGACCCGCGCTTTGATTCCAGTCGACAAGAAATTTTGGAGCTCGGTCTGCGCGGATGCGCCGTTGCCGCAATCGCCTCAGAGGGTCAGGTTCTCGGCACTCTCGTCGTTGGGCAGACGAGCGGCCCGCGTTTGTTTACGCCGGAACAATTGGGTGTTTTAGAAACGATTGCGACCCAGCTTGCGCTTGGCGTGCGCAACGCGCGCCTATACGGTCGTGCACGCGAACGAGCTAATGAAGATTCGCTCACTGGTCTTTTCAATCACCGTTTCCTGCACGGTCGCTGAGATCAAGAAATAGTGCGCAGCGCGCGCACTGGTCAACCGCTCGCCATCGCTTTGTTCGATTTAAACAACTTCAAGACGTTCAACGACAACTACGGCCATCAGGCTGGCGATGAGGTGCTGCGCTTCATGGCCACGATCTTGCATCAGAGCCTGCGCGCGACCGACTTTGCCGGCCGTTACGGCGGTGATGAATTTTTGGTTATCTTGCCGCAGTCCGACGAGCACGGAGCGCGCCTGTTGCTTGACCGTGTGCGGCGCAGAATTGAAGAACAGGCCGAGGCTGGATTTCTGCCGATTCCAATCGGCCTGTCGGCGGGTATTGCAGTGTATCCGCGAGACGGTGAAAATAAACATGACCTCATCG
>JBPYDX010000302.1:0-3237 GCA_051986115.1 Candidatus Eremiobacteraceae bacterium | reverse complement strand
AGTTGGGTTCGAACCTATGCCGCCGACATCCGCTAGGACCGGTACGCGTTGAAAAATCCGTGAGAGTCGACGAAGGTCGGAGGGTCAGTCTCGATTCTGTGCTCAATCCTCGAGAAACCCAACTCCTTCAAGAGCAGGATGATCATCGCGCTGTTCGGCCGCCAATAGTTGGAATTAATGTTGCCACCCTTCGCTATGAGCTCAGTGATCATCACGCTGTTCGGCCGCCAATCGTTGGAATTCGCGTTGCCGTCCTTCGTGCGAGGGATGTACTGCATCAGCGGCACAGCGAACTCGTCATTCCAAATGTGTGTTTCCACGATCATCTGCGTTTTGCAAACGGAAGCGGCAGCTGTAATCGCCTGGATGGGATCGCGCATGTGGTAGAAAATGCCGGAAAAAAGGACGATATCCCACAAGCCAACCGTACTCGGCGACAAGTCCTGTACTTCGATCTCCTTGTCCTCGACCTTCGATTGCAAGATGTCGCGAACCAGTTGGAAACCGCCCTTTTTGCCCCAGCCTTTGCCGACCCAGCAGAAGTAGTCGGTCGCCAACACCCGGGCAGCGCCCAAGCGCTCGGCCTCAAAGGCATAGAAACCATCCCACGACGCTATATCCAGAAACGTTTGTCCGGTCAAGTCGCCCTTGAGTCCGAGCGAAACAAGCCTCTTTGCGAGCTGGTCGGCGCTTGTATGGCCCTTGGCGACCACACCGTTGCCGAAATCAAATGAGTGAAACCAGCCGACTTCTGCGGCATAGGCATCGACCTTGGCCTTGATCGCCGCAATCTGCGCCTGGGATTTGCCAGCTGTGGCGTAGTGGTGGTTCACGGTCGGTATATCCGATGAGGCTTCAACCGGTGGTGACGGCACGTTCTCATTTGCGTTACGCTTCATAACGTGGCCCGCAAAATTCGCCGCTGATTGCAGCACTTTCTTTAACATCTTAAAATGCTTTAAGTCCTGAACGCTTCTTCGACTGCCTGGTCATCCGACCACGCAGCGCCTTCGGCAGCGAGCAACGCAATTTCATCCGCGCTTAAGTGCTCCTCGAGTGTGGCAATCAACTTGTCATAGCTCCACTTCTCGGTTGCTTCGCGTCCGCGGCCTTGTTCCTGCAATCGCGCATTAACATGCCCGAGCAGCCGCGTAGCTTTGCGAACGTCTCCTCGTAACGCCAAAATTAAGGCAAAATGTTGAAGCGCCCAGGCGCTCGTCAAATAAAATTGAGAGCGCCGAGCCAAATGCAGTGCCTTGTGCGCGGAGCTGGTAGCGCCCTCGAGGTCGCCGAGCGCGATCTGATACGCGATACTGTTGGCGTGGCGAATACCCAACGTAACCACATCCGCTTTGTGGCGCGAACCAGCTTCGATCGCTTGGCTCACTAAGCGCCAAGCCTCTTGTGCGTTACCGTCCGCAAACTCAAGTTCAGCAATGTTGTCGGCCACGATACTAATGGCAAGTTCATCGTCAATGGTCTTAAAAGCGTCCAAAGCTTGCAGCTTGAAAGTACGTCCTTGGGCAATATCTCCGAGATTGTATGCGATTGCGCCCTGTAAGTCGAGGGAAGCGGCAGCACCCCAGGAATCGCCGCATGCTTGGAGCTCGGCAACCGCCCGCATATTCTCTTGGCTCGCCTCTCCAAGCTGACCCATCTGAAACAAGCCTTGCGCAATGGAGTGACGCGTGCGCGCAGCGCCCGCAGCATCCCCTGCCATCTCATAAAGCTCCAACGCTTGCTGGGCCGTCTCATATGTTCTCTTGCCGGAGTGCAGCCAAGACAACGAGAGAAGCAGTCGTGCCGCGAGCCGAGGGTTTTGAGTCGCGTTGAGCTGCGATTGTGAACATTCAATCCAATAACGGCCCTCAAACGAAAGACCGCCGCGAAACCAAAACTGACCCAACCCTGCTGTAATTTCGGCGCCCATGACCGAGTCGTGGCCCTGCGTTAACGTCCATTCAAGCGCGGAGCGACAATTATCTAACTCCAATTCCACATCGGCGAGCCAAGCTAATGTCGAGCCCTTACCAAACGACTTGCCAGCGGCTTGCGCGAGAGCACAAAAATGTTCGGCGTGCCGGCGCGCCAAGCGCTCGCGCTCTCCCGTAGAAGCAAGCTTTTCGAGAGCGTAGGCGCGGGTCGACTCGAGCAACCGATATCGCTCCTTAGTGGAGGTCGTATCGGCTACGACGAGCGACTTGTCTGCCAATGACGACAGCAAGTCCAATACTTCAAACTCCTCAACGCCGTCATCGCAGCATATTGCAGTTATGGCATCTAAACTGAAGCCTCCCGCAAAGATGCCTATGCGGCCGAAGAGCGTCTGCTCTTGTGGTGAGAGTAGGTTGTAGCTCCATTCCATGAGTGCGGCCAGCGTCTTCTGTCGAGGCAGGGCACTGCGGTTGCCACCTGTGAGGATCTTGAAGCGCTCGCCCAAGCGTTGTGACAAGTTGGAAATGGACAGGATCTTTACTCGCGCCGCAGCAAGCTCGATTGCAAGAGGAATTCCATCGAGGTGCCTGCAGATATCGGCCACGATGGGCGCGTTATCGTCCGTTAGAACGAAAGAAGTGTCCACAACGGTTGTGCGCTCAACAAAAACGGCAATGGCGCCGTAGCGCATCGCCTCTTCGGCCCGAAGCGTTGCCGACATTTCCGGTACGGCCAACGATGGCAAGCGGTACGCTACCTCCCCAGTGATGCCCAGAGGTTGGCGCGAAGTCGCGAGAATTCGGACGCTTGGGCTATTGCGAATTATTGAGTCTGCCAGCTGGGCAGTGGAGTCTAAGAGATGCTCGCAGTTGTCGATAATGAGCATTAACTGTTTGCGTCGCAACCAATCGGCGATAGATTCACTAAGCGCTCGGCCGCTAACCTGACGCATGCCGAGCGCACTCGCAACAACGCTTGGCACAAGTTCTGGATCGGTGATGGGGGCAAGATCCGCAAACCACACCCCATCGGGGAAACGGTCGATGAGGTCTGCGCCGACCTGTACGACAACGCGGGTCTTGCCAACCCCTCCGGAGCCTGTAAGGGTTACCAGACGGTGCTTGTCGACAAAAGTTACTACTTTCGCCAAATCGTCCTCTCGACCGATGAGCGCAGTAAGTTGGAGCGGCAAATTGTTCGGACGTTCTTCAAGGGAATCAAGAGGAGGAAAGTCTGACGGCAGACCTTGTGCATGCAGCTGCCAAACGTGTTCGGGCTGTGTCAAATCCTTGAGGCGTCGCG
>JBPYDX010000301.1:0-4126 GCA_051986115.1 Candidatus Eremiobacteraceae bacterium | reverse complement strand
CCAGTGCCATCGCAATCATGACGCGCTGTCGCATGCCACCGGAAAACTGGTGCGGATAGTTGTTAATCCGCTTCTGTGCTTCCGGAATGCGTACGATCTTGAGCATTTCGACCGCACGCGCAAGAGCCTCTCGCTGGTTCTTGTGCTGGTGCAGGGTAATCGACTCTGCAATTTGATCGCCAACCGTGAGCACGGGATTCAAACTCGTCATGGGATCTTGAAAGATCATCGAGATTTTGTTCCCGCGAATCTGGCGCATCTGTGCTTCGCCTAACTTAAGCAGGTCTTGACCACCGAACTCAATCGATCCGGCTTCAATGCGGCCAGGAGGCATCGCGATGAGACGCATGATGGAAAGCGCAGTGACGGATTTGCCGGAGCCCGACTCACCGACGATACCGAGCGTCTCGCCGGCTTCTAACGAAAACGACAGACCGTTGACGGCACGCACGATGCCGTCCTCGGTTTTAAACGTGACCTCAAGATCTTTAACGGAAAGGAGCGGCATATGCGCTCAGCGGCTGACCAAGAAATATAAGATGGCGAAAATCACAAACGCGATCGCGAGCCCGCTCGTGAGGCGAGCAAGTTGTTGGTCCAAACCCAAGCGTCCGTGATAGGCAGACTCCGAACGACCACCGATCGTTCCCGAAAGCCCTTCATTCTTTGTCGTCTGCACTGCCATGAGACCAATAAGCCCGATCGCGCTCACGATGAACAACGTTTGGACGATCCACGCAAGTGCGGGGTGTGACGAGGCAAAGGTTACCTGAGGGAAGAGCGTCGATGGCAGCGAGGGCAAAGGGGCGGGCGTGGGAACAGCAGGCGCGCCGGCAGCCACAGCGACAAATAGAAGGACGAAGAGGTTCATAAGCAAGGTTTCGTTCGCTTAAAGAGTGGCCCCTTTGCTGTCGCCTGCAAAGTCTGTGACGTACGGCGCTTCGCGCGCACGCAAGAACCGCAAGACATCGGCCTCCACGCTGTTGAGCGTCGGAGGCAAGGTTAAAATATGCCTGCCACCGTCGTAGATGACCACGTCTTTGTCCGCGCTCGCCACATGGGAGGCGATAAACCGCGCGTTGGCAAGCGGCACTGTTTTGTCACCGGTACTGTGGAGCACGAGCAACGGAGCGCTCACCCGAGGGAGCTCGAGACGGACGTTTTCTAAAACCTCCAAAAAAGTTTGCAGCGACGAGATCGGCGTGGTGCGATAGCCGACCACCTCGCCGCGCCAGGCGGCAAGGTTGCTCACGACATTTCGTCCAGGCATCCATTGACTGATCAGTGGAACACCCCAGGCGACCAATCTCGACATAAACAGCGGCGCCGAAATCGTCACGACACCCTCGACATGGTGTCGCGCAGCAATCGAGAGAGCAAGCGCACCTCCCAGCGAGAGACCAACGACGTAGATTCGCCTGAAGCGCGCGGCTGCGTCGGCGTAAGCCGCATCAGCGATCGCAAAGAAGTCGTTCGAACGAATGCGTGCTAAATCGCTGGTGCTTGTACCATGGCCGGCGAGCGCAGGCGCTACCACATTAAAGCCCGCAGCGTGTAAGCGTAGCCCGAGCTCGCGAATCTCTGAAACGCTTCCTGAGAAACCGTGCAGCAGTACGACGCCAGCTTTGGCGTTCGGACTCACAAGCTCGAACGGTTCAGCTCCCGGCATGTAAGGCTTCGTCATTACAGCCGGTTCGCGATAGGGGCCGCCTTTACACCCAGCGGCGTGCCCGCTATAATCAAACCAAATGCGTGATCCGTCGCGGCCCAAAGGTTCGATCGGCGCTCATGGTGCTTTGGATGACAGCCGCCACAACGTCATCGTCATCCGCGAGCACCGGGCGGTTGTAGAATTTGCGCGCACGCTTTCGACGATTTTTAATCCTTTTTTGTGCGCCACGGCTTTGTTCATTATTCTTTCTCACGTTTACTCAACGTCGACGCCGCGCTTTTGGGAACTATCCTTTGCGGGTTTGTTCTTTTTTGCCATCGCTCCGGTCTTATGCGTTTTCTACCTCTACTTGTCTGGCCGTATTTCCGACTTTGACATGTCCGACCGGTGGGAGCGCCGGCGCGCGTTCATTGCCTTTGTCATCGTCGATCTGGTCGCAGCGCTGTTCTTAACGGCCGCCCATGCACCGAAACCTCTGATTGCGATAACTTGGGGATACTTCGGCGCCACCGTGGTTATCATGATTATCACGCGCTGGTGGAAGATCAGCACGCACGCCTTTGGCATTACCGGTCCGTTTGCAGCCATGGTGCTGCTCTTTGGGTTATCGCCTTTGCCCTACGTCGGGGTCGTGCCGCTCGTCTGGTGGGCGAGGGTGTATCTGCGAGCGCACACGCTCGCGCAGGTGCTTGCGGGCGCCGCGCTCGCAATGATATCAACGTACGTCGTCTTTAAATTATTTCACTTGGTCTAAAACGTCGACGTGACGGACCGCCGTCGGGACAATTCCACTTAGCCGGCTTGCTATTGCCGCAAATGTGCGTTCGTCACCAGTCACTTCAAGCTCAAACTTGCCGGTGCCGGGTGGAGCCGCGGAGAGCAGCTGCACTGCTGCTTGGGCGCATGAAAGCGCCGGATCGACGATCGCAGTGCTGGGCGAGAGCGAGCGCTCGAACCACAGCGCTAACAGCGGATAGTGAGTACAGCCAAGGATAACCGTGTCGCACTGGGCGTCGCGCAAAGGCTCGCAATACTGGTCGACCGCTGCGGCTGCTGCGTCGCTCATGCCTTCTCCAGACTCCACGAGCGGCACGAGTTTGGGCGCCGCGACTGCGGTCACACGAACGTCGGCGCGCGCTGTTTTTAACTTGCGTTCGAAGATGCCACTATTAATAGTTGCGGCAGTCGCGATGACGCCGATACGCCCGTGGCGGCTAGCCCCAAGTGCTGCCCGCACGCCGCAGTCAACGATTGCGAGCGTGGCAACCTCGTTTGGCATGTAGCCTACGGCGTCAAACGCCGAGCACGTTGTGCCGCACGCAATGATGAGCAGCGAGGGGTCGTGCACGCGCAAGCGCGCAATCGTGCCGCGCGAGAAACCTTCGACTTGAGCCAGCGGACGATCACCGTAGGGCACGCGAGCGGTATCTGCGGCATAGATGACATCAACATCGGGCATCAAGCGCCGCAGGGCTACAAAGACACTTAAGCCGCCGAGTCCCGAATCGAACATTGCGACGCGGCGCGCGCGTGTGTTCACTGAGCGGGCGCGCCGCCCGTGTAATCTTTAACGCCCTGCGCAATGCCGGCTGCCAGCTTATCGAGGAACCATTGCTGGGTCAGCAACTGTGCGTCGTGCGGATTGCTCAAGTATGCATTTTCAACTAACACAGCCGCCATGTCGGCGTGATGAATAACGTAGAAATTCTCGCGCTTAATGCCGTCATCGCCCGCGCCGGATGAGCGGACAGTTGCATTTTGGATAGCCTGGGCGAGTGAACGATCGTCGGGATGCCAGAAATACGTTGTAATGCCGCTTGGATCGCTTGAAACCGACGAGTTGATGTGGACGCTGATAAATAAGCGCGCGCCGGCGGCGTTGGCGATATCGCAGCGAGCCTGCAACTCCTGATGGTCGTCGCCGTTGGGATCACCCACTTCATAGTCGCCATCGCGCGTGAGTACAACACGTCAGCCTGCGTGTTCTAAATCGTTCTTCAAATGCTCCGCGATGTCAAGCGTCAGACGGCTTTCGACCAAACCATATTGCTGATTCATCGCACCTGGATCGTTGCCACCGTGGCCGGCATCGATGACGATCAGGTTGGGCCGCTGTGGCCCGCGTGTCACCGCAACGGCCGGCTGAGGCGATGGTTGCACCATTTGCAGGAATCCCACGCCACTTGAAGCTGCATCACCCGGCGGTGGGTTGGAGCGAATCTCAATGCCGAGCTGGTTTGGAGCACCCTGGATTGCCCCGATGACGATATCGACTGGTTGTGTCGGTTCGATCGAAACGCGCACCACATGATCGGGAGCAATTTCGTGTTGACTGAGTTTTACAGAGCGCACTTCGGCGAGTTTGACGCTGACGTCGCGAGCTGGACCCACGAGCGCTGCCTGCGAAATATCGATCCAAAACCGGTTGTCGGGCGGCGCAAGGCGATGCCACTC
>JBPYDX010000300.1:0-12676 GCA_051986115.1 Candidatus Eremiobacteraceae bacterium | reverse complement strand
CTAAATTGTTGAACTGATCCGCCCACAAAGCACCAGGTATGGTCGCCGCGATTTCGCGCGCGACGTGATAGTAGTTCTCCGGATTGGTGTATGGGGCAGCTGGAACAAGTCGCACGTCGGCGCCGAGGATTCGCAACAATTCGATTTTTTCATCCGATTGATCGTCGGGTGTCACGATGATCGTTTTGTATCCTCGAGCGTTTCCCAACATTGTCAGCGCAATGCCGGTGTTGCCAGCTGTTCCCTCAACGATCGTGCCGCCGCTTCGAAGCCGCCCATTTTCCTCGGCGTCCTCAATGATAAATTTGGCGGCGCGATCTTTGACAGAACCACCAGGGTTGAGAAATTCGGCCTTGCCTAAAACAGTGCGACCAATGGCCGAAGATAGTCTCGGCAAGCGGATCAGCGGCGTGTTGCCGACTGCTGCGAAGAGGTCAGGAGCGGATGGTGCAGTTTTCATGACGTCGTCGCGGTGTTTTCGCTTTGGGTTCCATAGCTTCATTTGGCGTCGGGGAGACAGGGGCTCGCTAAAAAATTCGCGGAATAGCTCGGCATGATCGATCCCGTTCGCAAACTCATCATCATCGGCTCTGGTCCGGCAGGACTCACGGCCGCCGTTTATGCGGCACGTGCTAACCTCGCACCGCTGCTCTTTGCAGGTGGCCAATTTGGCGGCCAGCTCATGCTGACAACCGACGTTGAGAATTATCCCGGATTTCCAGAGGGAATTCTGGGGCCAGAACTCATGGAACGTTTTCGTCTGCAAGCTGAACGCTTTGGAACGGAGATTATCGACTTCGACGTCACCAAAGTTGACTTCTCGGGGCCCGAGCATTTGGTTTGGGTGGAAGAGCACCAATATCGCGCTCAGTCGGTGGTTATCGCAGCCGGAGCCTCTGCTTTGTGGCTTGGCCTTGACAATGAATCTCGTTTGCGTGGAAGAGGGGTGTCAAGCTGTGCCACTTGCGACGGCGCTTTTTTTAAGGACAAAGATATCGTCGTCGTCGGCGGCGGCGATACCGCGCTTGAGGAGGCGCTGTTTTTGACGCGGTTTGGCAAGAACGTCACTATTGTCCACCGGCGCAACGAGCTACGAGCATCGAAGATCATGCAGCAACGCGCGCTCGACCATCCGAAAATCGAGTTTATTTGGGATTCGACAGTTGAAGACGTTCTCGGCGACACCAAAGTTAGCGGGGTGCGGCTGCGAAACCGCATCACTGGTCAAACGTCAGAGAAAGAATGTCAAGCCGTCTTCGTTGCGATCGGACACAAGCCCAACACCGAGATTTTTGCCAAACAACTCGCGCTGAACGAAAAGGGTTACATCCAGTCTGTAGACGGCGTGCATACCGCTATTCCTGGTGTTTTTGTGGCGGGGGATGTGTACGACTTCCGCTATCGGCAAGCGGTGACGGCAGCCGGGATGGGTTGTCGCGCGGCGATTGAGGCGGAGCATTACCTCGCCTCGCTGCAAAGCCACGCTACGGCCGCCAGCTAGCAACGTCGTTCTTGCACCATTAACTCCGCAGCCCAAGTCCTTTCGAACGAGCGTTCGACTTAGAAAAGCACCTAACGACGGCGACGGCCTAGGCCGATTCCTATTAATGAGAAGGACGGTGCACTCCATACGGTGCGGCAAGCTCGTCTACTCTTGCGCGACCGCTGGGTAGTCCGTTTAAAGGTAACCTGATGTCGAATCTGGGGAAAAATCGGCGTAACGACGGGCCCGCTCAGCCGGCTGAACCGGCTAATCCCGCCATTGTAAAAGCGCGCGACCAGATCGCCAAGCGAGACAATGATGGCGCCGCATCCACTTTGCGCCAGCTGCTGCGCAGTGCAGACGTATCAATGTCTACGCGTCTTGAAGCCGCAAAATTGCTCGGCAGCGCCGGTGCGCAAGCAGACGCGATCGCAACCTATTTGGATGTTGGTCGCAAGATGCTCGACGAGGGCGACGTGGCAGCTGCGCGCTCAAGTTTCGCCGCTGCCCACACACTGGATCAAAAAGGATATGACGCGCTCTTTGAACTCGGGCGCGTCGATTTAGCCGAAGGGCGCAAAGATCAAGCCCTCGAGAAATTTGTTGAGGTTTTGCGCAAATCAAACTTGCGCCATCTGCCTGCGCTGTTCGAGGCTGCCGTTTTGTACGAGGCCGACGGACAAAGCGACCAAGCAATCGCGGCGTATAAGAAAATAGCCGAACGCGACCGCCACCATGTGCCGACGTTGGCGCGCTTGGCAGATTTGTACCGTAAGAAGGGGCTGCTCGGAGATTCGCTCGGATATTACTTGCAGGGTGCCAGAGCGGCGATGCAGGCGATGCAATATAAGGAAGCACGCCGGTTGGTTGATAATGCGCTGCAGATTGAAGATGACAACTGGGAAGCTCGCAGGCTGCAGTCTGAAATAGCCAAGGCCGACCCAGGTGCAGACGAGCCCGAACCGGTTAAAGAGCCAGCGCGCCCGACCGCAGCTGCACCAGCAAAAGCTCCCGCTCCGCCTCCCGCTGCCCCGGTCCGACCAGCAAGCGTGCCGCAAGCCGCGCGACCAGCGATTGCTCCTCAGCCTGCAAAAGTTTCGCCCTCGGCACCGCCTCAACCAACTGCGGCTGCGGTGCCGCCTGCACCCAGGCCCGCTGCGCCGCCAGCACCACGGCCGAGCGTCACATCGCTTGGCGCGCAAGCAGCACAAACACAGCCCGCCCCAAGCGGCGCACATCCAACAACTCAAGCAAAGGCGCCAAGTGCGCCAATGCCCGCCCAAGCGCAGGCCGATGTGGCCGATATAGGGAGCGATATGGATACCGATCTGCCCGCGGAAGTCTCGCTGCTCGAAAAGCAGTCTGAAGTTACCTCCAGACTTGCCGCGATTATGGCCGAAGTAGCGGAGGCTTCGAAAAAGCGCGTCAGCATCGAGCGCGACATCAAGGCTGCACAGGCTGCCCTCGACGCACTCAATGCGCAGCGCGGTACTGTCGAGTCGAGCATCAGCGAGTTGAAAGCGCAACTGGATGCCGCCGCTCAAGCAAAGGCAAGTGAAGATAAGGCGCTGGAGGATCTTCGCTCTAAGCTCGAATCGCAGCGCGCGGATCTCGAGAAGCTCGCAACGTTGCCGCAATTCATCGCTGACATAGAACCGAAATCTGCCGCGGTGACGACGCTCATTAGCAACGCTACAACAACGGTCGAAGCAGCGCAAAAACGCGTCACGGATGCGGCGAATAACGCCGGCTCAATCGAGAAAGTGGCAACAGATCTGATGGCGCGGGTTACTGCTGCCCGCCAACAGGCCGATGAGGCGCAAGAACAGCTCAAGGGAATTCTCTCAGACGCGAAGTCATCGAAATCTGATGCGACGGCAGCAGCGGCAAGCGTTGCAGAGGTCAAGGCGACCTTATCTGCATTGCAAGCGCTAAAAGCGCAAGTCGACGCCGCTCGCAACGAGCTCAAGTCATTGTCGCCTGCGATTGAATCAAAGCGTGCACAAGCAGCCGCAGCAGTGTCGCAAATTGATAAGAATCGCGCCACGCGCGACGCACAGCTGCAATCTGCCGCCGCACAAGTCCAATCCGTTGCCCAGGTCAACGGTGCTCCGCCACAAGCTCCCAAAGCTCAACCAACGCCGAGCCCTGCAGCCAAAGCTCCAGCACCTGCCGCCGCTGCGCCCCAAAAAACGGCGAAGCCTGAAGCTGCAAGAGTTGACATCGATGCGTTGGTGGTTTCCGGCCGCCTCGATGAAGCTTTACGGGCTGCACGCGAGGCTGCAAACGGCTCTGCTGATGGAGACATGCGCATCCTCGAAGCTGCAGAACGGCTACGTGAGGGCGGCAACGCCGCAGCGGCCGCCAAGGCGTGCGAGAAATTAGCGACGTCGGGTAACAATAGCTCGCGCGTGCGCTACTGCCTGGCGCTCTCGTATATCGATCAGAAGCGTTATAAGGAAGCATTGACGTTGTTCGAGGCGCTCGGCGATGCTGATTACGGGGTCTTGCGTGAGAATGGCATCGGGCTTGCGTTGCGCGGCATTGGTCGTGCCGATGAAGCAGCGCAGCATTTCTCAAAGGCGCTGGAAATACCGGGCCAGCCCGACGGGCAATATCGCGACGTCCTTTACAATCTTGCCGATCTCTACGAAAGCCGTGGCGACCAAGAATCGCTTAACCTCGCAATGTGGTCATTCGAAGAGATCCAAGCTGGCGCACCGGATTACCGCGACGTCGGCGATCGAATCGCATCGCTCAAAGAGCAATTGGCGAAGATTGAGGTACCGGAGCCGAACCCCGTCCTGACCCGCGATGGGCGAGGCGGACGTGACTCTCGCTTCTAATAAGTTAGCAAAAGCGCAGGAAGTGGCCGCACTCAAAGGTTTGAGGGCGGCTGTTCCCTTTTACCTTGAGGCAACTGATGCGCTGGCTGAAGAATCGCGCTACGATGCGGCCGTCGGCGTGCTGGCTGAAGTGTTGAATGCGCGAGAAAAAAAGCGCAGTCTCTTTGGCTCCAAAGAAGTCAACCCGCTCGGACCAGATCGCCTTACGGTTGCGAAACAATTTGCCAAGCTGACGCGTGAGGGTCAGGTTAACGATTCACTGCTCGAGCTGTTAAGTGCCCTCGCCCTAGAAAATCCGGACGATCCGGATATCAGGTTAGCAAACGCTGAGGGACTGTATCGCGCAGGCTATATGGCGGATGCCATCGATGAATTCCGTTACTGTGAAAAGCTGATCCCCGATGACGGTGCGTTGGTCGCGCGTCTGGGCGAGCTTTACGCGATTATGAGCCGTAATGGCGAGGCAGTCGAGCATCTGCGCCAAGGGATTGGCGAGTTGATGCAAGCCCACCAATTCGATGACGTGCCATTCTTTGCGGCAAAACTCATCGAGGTTGACGCGCAAGCCGCCAACGACGTGCAGCGTTGGATTTCGTCGCTGCCAGAGGATGCGTTAGGCAAAAGCCGCGAGCAGGTTTCGCATCTCCTTGACATCGTCCGCGAAAAAGGTTTGGATGACGGGCGCTGGTCAAGCATCGAACAACGTCTAGATGGTCTTTCGCCGAAGCAGCAGACGAGCGGCTTCATACAGATTGTGTCTGCGCCTGCAGCACAACTTGCCGAAGAGCCCGCAGCGCCGGCACCGCAAGCTCCTCAAGAAACAGCGTCCGAACAAGAAGCTCAAGCAGAGCCGGATCAACCGGTTTGGGGAAGCCAAACGGCGCCTGTGTCAACGCGGCACATTGCCTGGGATGACGTCTCAAGCGTCGAGCCGGCAAGTGAAGACGAGATGCGAATGCTTTTAGGTCCATCGGCGCAAGATGCACCTGCCGATCCGGCCACCACGATGCCCTCGGCCAACGGCGTGCATGTGGCACAGTCCCGCCCTGCTACGACGCCGAAACCGACTGTTGCTGCGCTCCCGCCAGGCCTTGCTGCTTTCACACGCAGAAAAGCAGACGCTGCATTTACTGCGGGCGATTTCGCGGGCGCAGCACAAAGTTTTGAACGCTTGCTCAAGGGCGGATTTGACGCCGAGATTGCCGCCCCGCTGCTGGAGTGTTACTTGGGAACGGAGCGATACGCCGAAGCGGCGTCATTAGGATTGCAGCTCGCGGATCACCAAGCTGACTCGGGTCAGCTTGAAAAAGCGGTCGCAACACTCGCGCTTATTCTCGAACACACTGCGGATCCCGAAGTCGCACGCCGCCACAACGAACTCGCCACCGCCAAGTAAGACAAAAAGTCCGCCCATTAACACTAAGTGTGGTTGGGCAGCGGTTTAAAGATATGCGCCGATAAGCGGTGCAAAATTGTAAATTCGCTGGGCGCAAGGTGCGCGAGTAAGTCGTTAAGCTCCGCGTCAAATTTGGCAACAACGTCTAGGTCGAGCGACGCCCCGGTTCCACGGCAGGCGCGAATTCTACCACGCCAGGACTCGCGCGTAAACGGCACAGGCTCATCAAACCAAAACATCCCAGCAATTTGAAAACCGTTTGGGGTCCAGCTGGGAGACGCTGCAATTTCACCTGACCAGTCCCCAGCTGTCCAGTTCGGGTTGAACTTAAGCACAAGGCGCTCGGTCTGGTTGGCAATCGGGTCAAGTCGCGGCAGCCAAGAAAAGTAGGAGACGACCAGCCGTCCACCGCTGCGAAGTAACCGTCGCACGTTCGCAGGAGTGCTCGTCGGATCAAAATAGAGCCAGCATTGCATAGCGGATATGACATCAAAACTGCGATCAGCAAACGGTGGGTCTTCGGCCGCTGCAACTTGGAAATCAACATTGACGCCGTCGCGCTTTGCCAAGTCTTTGGCCACCGATATTTGGTTGACGGCCACATCAATGGCGCTCACCACAGCGCCTTGTGCCGCAAAGCGTCGCGCCATAACCCCTGTTCCGGTGCCGAGATCCAAGATGACTTGCCTCGGCAAACCAATTTGCAATGCGACGAGTGCGTCAAAGAATCGTTGAGGCGGACCGGGCCGATGCAGCGCATAGTCAAGCGAGACTTTGCCCCAATCAATCGTGCGACCAGGATCGACTGCTCTATCTCGGTCCATGCACAAAAGCATAACACAAAGCGGTCGAGCGAACTCGGCCGCTTCTGGTGTGCCGTGAACGAATTTAGCCTGATAGCGAGAAGGTGTACACCATCCGATACGTTTCCGTGGCCGGTTTGCCGTCGACCTCCGGCGCCACGAAGAGACTTTCGCGCGCTGCTGACAGCGCTGCACCGTCAAGCAGTTTGTTGCCGGTTGATTGATCGATGCGCACGGATAGCACCTTGCCTGTTGGACCAACCGTCGCTAGCACAACTGCCGTGCCTTGAGCGTTCTCTTCTTTCGCTACATCCGGATAATCAGGTTCCACGCGCTGTTTGAACCGCGCATCAACCACAACATCAGGCGCGTAGACAGGAGTCGCGTCGGCTTGAGGCTGCTGTTGCGGTGCTGCCGCTATAGCTTGCGGCGTAGCCGCGCCACTCGTCGAGGATACGCCGCCTGCAGCGCCGTTGTTTGCAGTTCCAGAATTTCCCGCGCTGGTTGTTTGCGCTTGGCCGGACTGCGAGCCGCTGCTCGAGGCGGTCGTATCAGCGGTTGTATCAAACGAAGCAGAACCAGAACTGTCAGAGAGTTGGCCGCTGAGCGCCAGTTTTTTGGCGCGCAAGGCAGCCAAGGCAAGCGCATGCGCGTGCTTAAGGTGCGCGAGGTGCGCAAGCTCAGTTTTGGTCGGCGCTTTTGAAGCCTTTGGATTCGGGGTCGGCGTCGGTGCCGGAGTGACACTAGGCTGCGGCGTCGGTGTAGCCCGAGCAGCCACGACGGCAACATGGAAGTTTTTAATGTGCGCCGGCATATGATAGGCGATTTGTTTGACTGTTGAAGTAACTGCTTGTGGGTGCATTACAGTATACACGAGCGCTGGTACCATAACTGCAGCAACAGCGACCGTTAAAATCATTGTTAGCTTATTCTTTGGCTGCTGCTCTACAACAGTAGGCACACGACGCCGGAATCGAAGATCTTGGTTTGCCACCTAATCCTACGCTTTCAGCCACCGCGATTGTTGGTGCTGACACTATTATCGTCGCGCGAACGAGATGGTTAGAGCTTAGAGCTGGTTCGTGTGAGCCTTGTCACAGCAATTGTGGAAGACGCAGTGCAAGCTCGCGAAAAATCATAACGCCGCAGCGCAGTGATTGTTCGTCAAGGCGGAACTCGGGCGCATGCAACATGGCTGGCTCGTGGTCCCCATGTGGAGCGCAACCCAAGCGCAACATGCAACCAGGCACTGCTTGCGCAAAGTATGCAAAATCTTCGGCACCCATGCGTGGTGAGC
Organism: Candidatus Eremiobacteraceae bacterium; assembly: GCA_051986115.1. GTDB lineage: Bacteria > Vulcanimicrobiota > Vulcanimicrobiia > Eremiobacterales > Eremiobacteraceae > JAFANK01. The sequence continues at coordinate 4,851 of JBPYDX010000300.1, read as the reverse complement.
TCAGCTCGACAACGTCGGGGATGTCTGCGGTTTCTTTTGCAATCTTTGCAACCAGTTGCGTTAGCGGTGCATCGTTGATCACCGGCGGATAACCGAACTCGTATTTGAATACACAGCGCGCCCCGTGTGCGTCGCAGATCCCTTTGACAATTCTTTCGATGCGCTGCGGTATTGATTGGCGCAGTGTGTCATTGAAGCAACGAACGGTGCCAGAAATCTCAGTGCGGTCGGCCAAAATGTTGTTGCGATAGCCTCCCTGGATCGTGCCGATGCCAACGACAACGCTCTCCAGCGGGTCAACTTCACGGCTGGCAATGCGTTGCAGCGCGTTCACGACTTCCGCTGCGATCGGAATGGTATCGACGCCTAAATGCGGCGATGCGGCATGGCCGCCGCGGCCAAGGATTTCAATCTCGAAGGTATCGGCAGAGGCTTGGGTGGGGCCGCAGCGCCAACCGACGACGCCCGCCGGGAGCAGCGGCAGCACGTGGATCATAACGGCGGCATCGACCTTGGGGGATTCGAGTACCCCGGATTCGATCATCGGCTTGGCCCCACCCGGCCCCTCTTCGGCTGGCTGAAAGAGGAATTTGATGTTGCCCGTAATTTCCTCGCGCTGCGGTGCGAGCGAAACCGCGGCACCTAAGAGCATGGCGGTGTGCGCATCGTGACCGCAGGCGTGCATGACACCCGGCACGAGCGACGAGAACGGCTCGCCGCTGCGTTCTGTCAGCGGTAGCGCATCCATATCGGCGCGCAAAGCAAGCGTTTTACCCGGCTTGCCGCCCTCGATCAGGCCAACAACGCCGGTCTTCGCAACCCGCTGTGTTGCAATGTTTGCATTGCGCAGCTCGCGCTCGACAAGCGCGCTCGTTTTGTGTTCCTCGAAACCCACTTCGGGCTGTCGATGAATTTCTCGCCGCCACTGGACGACTTGTTCGTGAATGCGCGCGAGATCTGGCGCGCTCACGCGATCAGGGCTTGGCCTGTGGCTCGTCCCTGCGCCATAAGCGCTTCGATCGCATGCACGCTCTTTGGCACCGCTGCAGACAGCACGTCGGGGTCATCCTCGGTGATGAGCACGTCGTCTTCGATGCGGACAGAAATGTTCCGTAAACGCTGCGGGATATCGGGTTCGTCGGGAATGTAGATCCCAGGCTCAATGGTGACGACCATGCCTGGCTCGAGCGCGCGCCATTCATTGTTCTTTCGATACGAACCGACGTCGTGCGTGTCCATCCCCAACCAATGCCCGATTCGGTGGATGGTAAAACGCTTGTGCGTTTCCTTTTCTAAATGTTCGTCAACGCTGCCCGATAGCAAGCCTAAGCCGATGAGCCCTTCTGTCAGGACACGCGCCGCTCCATCGTTAACGTCGGTGTTGAATTTTTTGCCCGGCAGGCATAGTTCCAGCGCCCGCACGTTGGCCGCCAGCACGATTTCGTACACGTCGCGCTGCTCTGCGGAGAACTTACCGGAGATCGGCCACGTTCGAGTGAGGTCGCCGCAGAAGTAGTCGACCTCAGCGCCAGCGTCAACCAGTACGAGTGAACCGTCGGGAATGAGATCGCGATTGGTCGAGTAGTGGATAATGGGCAAGTTCTTGCCGCTCGTAACAATCGTTGAGTAGGCGGTCGACTGAGCGCCCCGGCTCTTGAAAACAAACTCGACAATCGCCTCGATCTCGTATTCATGCATGCCGACTCTAGCATTGCGCATCGCAGCGATGTGACCGTCACCGGAGATCTCAACTGCGCGCCGCATGCCAACGATGTCCGCCGCCGACTTGACGAGCCGCAACTCGTGTAAAATAGAAGCCGGATCCGAAACGCTTGTTGGGCCTTTGCCCGAGCGCGAGCGCGAAGCGCGATAGCGTGACAAGCGGCTAACCACGTCTTCGTTAAGCCGGCGATTTGCGCCAAACGAATAATACAAACGATCGGCCGTTTCAAGAAATCCGGCTAAGCGCTCGGACAACTCGCCAATCGGATAGGCGGCGTCAACTCCGGCTAATGCCTTGGCCCCTTCGACCCCGGCGCGCCTGCCGTTCCACGTTTCCTTTGCCTTGTCGCTCTCTCGAACAAACAGCGCCGATTTGACTTCGGGGTGATTTGGAGCGAGCAGCAGCACGCTCTCCGGCTCTTCGAAACCCGTAAGATAGTACAGATCGGTATCTTGACGATACTCGAAGTCGCTATCGTTGGAGCGAATATACTCGGGCGCGCTGGGAAAAACCGCGACGGCGTCTCCCATGCGTTCGACAAACAGTTTACGGCGGCGTTCGAACTCATTCATGACGTTTACAGATTGCGCTCCTGACGCAAGTATTGCACGGTGTTCCGAATGTGTTGACTGTCGCCCGCGTCGGGCGATCGGCGAAGGTACGCCTCGAGATCTTCAATTGCGCGATCGTAGCGCCGAAGGCGTGCGAAGAGAATGCCCCGGTCGCGCAATTCTGTCGCGTCGCTTGGATCAAGGGTCATGCGCATCTCGATCGCCGTCAATGCAGCCGGATAGTCCTTCGCTTGACTAAGCGCGTTCTTCAAATTGAGTAAGACGCGTCGAATAATCGCACGATGATCGAGTGGCGCTAGAAATTCGTCGCGCCACGTGACTCTGCCGCGGTAAATGCGCTCAACCAATGCGACGCACTGCGAGACGTCGAGAATCGCGCCGTCATGAAATGGGTCAATGTACAGTTTGCTCGTTGGGTCTGGGAACCTCACGACGAAGTGACCAGGAAGGCCTACGCCCGAGAGCGGAAGACCCACCCTGCGGCTGACTTCCATCAGAACGATGGAGAGGGTGATTGGGATGCCGGTGCGGCGCTCAATCACTGATGCTAGCAGGCTATTCGCCGCTTCATCGTATGCGCGCTCGTTACCGTGGAAACGCTGGTCCACGAAGAGCGTTCGTATGACGGAGCCGATTATTGCATATGAATCGGTTCCGCTGGCGGTGGCAAGGGCTTGATTAGCGAATGCGTCTAGGCGCGCAAGGCACTCGTCAACATTGACGGTGGGGTCATACGCCGTGCAGACGAGCAAGCACAAAATGTCGAGTGGCAGCTCGCGAGCTTCGGCGTCGCAGGTCGCAACCAGCGTGGAGAATTGAACAACGGCATCGCGAGCGTTCATCGCGGCCAGAATTCTTGCACAGAGAGGTCGACACCTCGACCTGGCATTGCGGTAAGAGGACAGTCACGACATGCGAGTGATTCCCGGCAACAGTCCGGGAGACGATCGGTCTGAATTGGAAGCACGCCTCTTAAAACTTGGCGCTCGTTGCGTTCACGTTAGCGATGTGCGCGGCGTCCTACAAGCCGCGGTCGAAGGAATTCACAGCATCCTTGACGTGGGCGTTTTCGCCGTTGTGTTAACCCCCGCTGACGGCACGGTCGGGATCGCCGCTCAGGTCGACGAAGACACTGATTTCGCCGCCGCAGTCAACGCGCGGCGCATCGCACTATCAGATGACAATCTAATTTCATCCGCAATATTAAGCGCCACCTGGGTTGTGCAGCGCGATACCGGGGTGCAAAGCGAAGTATTGGCGGCGCATCCCGAGGCAACCGCTTTTTCTGCCACCGCAGCTGTGCCGCTCATCGGCTCCGCCGGCACCCTCGGTGCCTTTATCCTCTATTCGTTGCGCGAGACCGCTTTTGGTGCGCGGCACATGGATGCCATCATGAGTCTCGCTTCGATCATCGCACAGGATCTGGCCAGACGCGAACAGCGCGCTGGGTTGGAGTCACAACGAGCACAAGTGACCAGCGTTCTTGATGACGTTGCCTCGCTGAATGCCGATCTCACGGAAACCGCGGTTGTCGAAAAGACCGCCGCATATTGCCTGCGTATTTCACGCGCACCGTTTGCAATAACGTGGCGGCTGCAAGGAAATCGCTTCTCGCCGCAAGCTGTGTTTCCGGATGAAACGGGTGCGGCGTTTGCCCGAAGCTTCATTGCCAACGCAGATCCCAACATGCCAATTGGTCAAGGACCGCTTGGCCGAGCAGCCCGTAACAGCGAAATCAATGTCATCAAAGATACACTTGCCGATCGATCGTTTGCGCCTTGGGCTGACATAGCGAGGACACACCGCGTTCGCTCAGTGCTCGCGTTGCCGCTGCTTGTGGATGCGCGCGCGATCATCGTCCTCGAGCTGTATGCGCACGAGACCGATGCGTTTGACGAGGATGTGCTTGCCCAACTGAGCTCGTTTTTGCCACATGCGCAGGCGGCGTTGCGCAACGCCCTTGATGAAGACGCGCTCCGTGTGCTGGCACGCGATCGAGCTGTGGCGGTGTCGGCGGCTAGTGGCATTTCGCGGGGCTTAGATGAAGCAGAGGTGGTGCGCAGCATCGCCCGCGCTGGTGTCGAAGCGCTCGGTGCCTCGTTTTCCGTCGCATACATCGGCAATGGCACGGGTCTGGCGCTGGCCGGAAGCTGGAACGCTCCAGCGGAGCTGGCCGCCAAGCTCAACGTGACCAACACCGATCCAACGCATGCGGCCTATCCGCCCGTGCAAGCGGTACGCGAGTCACGCTATGTGAGCCGTTCGAATGTTACCGCCGACGGAAACTGGATTCGCCTTGGCTGGGAACAGCTGGCGCGCGAACACGGATTCAACGCAGTCAGCGCCTTCCCACTGATCGTTGGGAGCAAACCGATTGGCGCGATCGCATTGTTCTATGCTGAACGCGTGCCGGTAGTAGAATCGGAAACTGAAATCGTTCGCCAGCTAGGCATGCAAGGCGGTGCGGCAATTGATGCAGCTCGCAAATACGAGCAAGCAAAGTCCGCACGCAACTTCCTCGATCGCATCCTTGAAGAATCGAACGACGCAATCGTG
>JBPYDX010000299.1:0-8163 GCA_051986115.1 Candidatus Eremiobacteraceae bacterium | reverse complement strand
ATCTTCTACAGGTCCTTGCCGATCCAGACCGGCCGCGCCGGCGAAACAATTCAGCTCGTCGTTCAGCGCGGCGATCGTCAGCTCAACATCCCATACGCGCTGCGCCACACCGATTCGCTCTCGTCATTCATCGCTCAAATTGTGTTTAAAGTTGTGGTGCTCGCAGTGGGCGTGCTCGTTCTTTGGCGCGGCCGCGATCGCGCATCGCTCGTGCTCGGTATATGGTGTCTTGGAGTATCAGTTGCTTTGCCCGAGACGTGGTGGGGAGCGCTGCCGCTGCAAGGCCGGTTGACGGGCGGGGTGATCGCCGCGGGATTGTGGTCGTACTCGCCATTTGTGCTGTATCTTATTGTTGAGTCGATTGCCACCAACGTTAGCCGCCGCTTAGTGCAGATTGCCAGAACCGCGCTCGTGCTCTCAATGACGCCTGAGGTTTTCGCCAATACCGTCAATCAGGCGACCCTGGCTGTCAGCGGATGTTCACTCGTTTACCTGCAGCCATCGATTGTCAATGCATTGTTCACAGTGACGCAACTTATCATCATCGCCTTCTTTACCATCAGCTACCTTGGCTCGACCGGCGTTGTGAAGCAGCGTATCCGTTGGATCTTTTGGGCATTTCTCTTCAGCCGCTTTGGCGTTTTAGTCAACGAGTTTAACCGCCTTGTTCACCATCCCGTGCAGCTTTCGGGAATCGAGTGGTTTACTGTGATGCTCTTCCCGCTCGGTTGTGCGTACGCAATTTTGCGCCATCGCATTATCGATGTGAACTTCGTCCTCAACCGCACGCTCGTTTACACCATTCTAACGTCGTTCGCGGTCGGCGTGTTTGTGCTGATCGAAGACATCCTCACCAAAATCGCCGCTGGCCGGGGGCTAAGCATGACGGTTGAACTGGGCGTCGCGCTCGGGTTAGGCTTGTCATTTAACGCCCTGCATAAAAGGACGGAAACTGTTTTGGAGCGGACGCTCTTTCGGCGCAAGCATGAAGCCGCGGTTCGGTTGCAGCGGCTCTCGGAAGAGGCGGCATACACGGAAAACGCGGATGCGCTGCTGCAGCGCGCGACGACTGAAATTCCACACGCGATGGGCGCCAGCGGTGCTGCAATTTTCGAACGTCGCGATGGCGCATACCGGCTGGCCTGCGCCAGCGGAACCACTGAGCCGCCGAGTACCATTCCTATCGATGACCTTGCGTTTATTCGGCTAAGAAAAGATCTTTCCCAAATTGATCTCGCTGACGTAAGCAGCGCACTTGGCAGCGACGGCGTCGCATTTGCGTTTGCAATACGCGGACAGCTTTTTGGGGCCTTCGTGTGCGGCCGGCGAATTGACGGGGAGACGTATGCACCTGATGAGATCGCTATGGTGCGTAAAGTAGTTCACGAGGTCGGTGCTGAGTTACATGCCATCCGTGACCGCGAACGAACCGACCTGCTCAATGCGATTATGACTGGCACGATCGATTTGGACGTTGCGCGTCGTCGCCTCGTCGCACTCGGTTAAGAAAAGAGGCTAGAACTCCGTGTGCTCGGTGTCGAGGTCGGCAAATGACGTGAAGCGCTTGTCAAAACGCAATTGCACGAGACCCGTCGGCCCGTTGCGCTGTTTTGCTATATTGATCTCGGCGATGTTTTCGTTTTCAGGCGTTGGTGGATTGTAATACTCGTCGCGGTAGATGAACGCGACCACGTCTGCTTCTTGCTCGATACCGCCAGACTCGCGTAGGTCCGAAAGCATCGGGCGTTTGTCGTTGCGTGATTCCGGCGAACGATTGAGCTGCGCGAGAGCGATTACCGGCACTTTAATCTCTTTGGCGAGCGCCTTGAGGCTGCGGCAGATCTCGTCGATGATCTCAACTCGGTTGGTGACGCGAAGATTTGTCGAGCGCAGCAGCTGCAAATAGTCAATAATGATGAGATCGAGGCCGGTTGTGGCCGCAAGTCGGCGTGAGCGCGAGCGCACTTCGCTGACCGTGAGCGCAGCTGAATCGTCAACGAAGACAGGTACTTCGGCCAACACCCCCATAGCGTGCGTAATTTCGCCCCATTCCTTGTCTTTGATATTTCCCGTGCGCAGACTCTGTGCGTCAATGCGCGCTTCCATACTCAAAAAACGCTGGACGAGTTGATCGTTGCTCATCTCAAGTGAGAACACCGCGACACGCCTGCCCGCGCCTTTGGCAGCGTTCATGGCGATGTTGAGCCCGAGCGATGTTTTCCCCATTGAGGGCCGAGCAGCGATGATGATGAGTTCGCCAGGCTGGAAACCGGTTGTAAACTGATCCAGGCGCGCAAAACCGGACGGCACACCTGTGACCGTGCCCTTTTGGTGGTAAAGGTTGTCAATGCGATCGAAAGCCGGCTTGAGCAAATCGCGCACGAGCGTGAAACCGCCAGCGGAGCGGCGGCCGATATCAAAAATCATCTGCTCGCAGCGGTCGACAACCTCGTCGACGTTTTCGGGTTGTTCAAAACCGATGTTGGTGATGCGGCCACCCGCGGTAATCAGCGACCGTAAGATTGATTTCTCGGCGACAACCCGAGCGTAGTATTCAGCCGACGCCGCGGTTGGTACGGTATTGAGCAGCTGACTGATGAAATCGACGCCGCCTACTTCATCAAGCAGCTTTCGCCTGCGTAATTCTTCAGCGACAGAGACCTTGTCGATCGGTTCGCCGCGCTCGTACAAGGCGTACATGGCGTCGTAGATAGTCGCGTGGTGTGGAGCGTAAAAATCAGACTTTTGAACGATCTCGTTAATAATGGGCAAGAGATCGCGGTCAACCATGAGCGATCCGAGAATCGCCTGCTCCGCTTCCAAATTTTGCGGAGGAATGCGATCTACGGCCGTCATCACCATCGCAGAAATATGCCTCCTTGCATTACTCCGGCGTCACGCGAACCGTCACGCGCGCGCTAACGCCCATCGACAACTTCACGCTGCACTCGTGATCGCCTGTCGTCTTGATTGGTTCGGCAAGATCGATCTTATGGCGATCGATGTCCACGCCAAACGTACTCTTCAATGACTCTGCGATTTGCGTGTTGGTTACCGCTCCAAAAATTTTGCCGCGCTCGCCGGCTTTGACTTTCACGGTCGCGGGACTTGCCGACAGCCGCTCGGCCAGCGCTTTTGCTTCGGCAAGCAGCTTTTCGTCGCGCTTGGCTGCAGCCGCTTTTTGCTGCGCTGCCTGCGAAAGATTGCCTGCGGTCGCCTCATCAGCTAAACCGCGCGGCAACAGATAGTTGCGCGCATAACCATCAGAGACATCGGTGATGGCGCCGGCTTTGCCCACACCCTTGATGTCTTTGCGCAGGATAACTTTCACTGGTTATTCAGATGTGAACGGCAAGAGCGCAATGACGCGCGCGCGCTTCACGGCTTCCGTCAGCCAGCGCTGGTGTTTTGCGCAATTACCGGAGATTCGCCGGGGAACGATCTTACCGCGTTCGGTGATGTACTTGCGCAGGCGAAGCGTGTCCTTATAGTCAAGCGCGGTCAGCTTTTCCAAACACATAGAACATGACTTGCGCTTGGGTTTGCGTTCCTTTGTCGACTTGCGTTTAGTGTTCGACGCTCTCTTTGTGTCAGCCATGTGCTTCCTTATGAGTTAAAAGGGAACTTCTTCGTCAGCCGGGTTGTACTCGTATTCAGGCAGATCACCGCCGCTGTTGCTCGCTGGCGCACGCTGTCCACCCTCGCCGGTCGGTTTCGAATCGAGCATTTGAAAATCGTCTGCGACGACATCCACTGCCGTTCGCTTGTTGTTGTCACGATCGGTGTATTCGCGTATCTGCACGCGCCCCGCAATCAGCACGAGGCGGCCTTTTTGCAAAAACTCGGCGGCACGCTCAGCGCGCTGGCGCCAGATGCTGACGCCGAAGAAGTCGGTTTGCTTTTCGCCGTCGCGCCCTTTAGGTCGGTCGACGGCAATGCGAAACGACGTCACGGGGACGCCGGCTTGAGTTTGGCGCAACTCAGGGTCGGCCACCAAGCGGCCAACCAAAACGATATGATTATAAGATCCAGCCACGATGAAAACCTCGCTTTACAATCGCACGAGCAAAGCCCGCAGAATGTCGTCGTGAAGACGCATTTGCCGCAGAACTTCTTTGGCAGTATCTGGGGCGCCGGCGAATTTCATACAGATGTAGTGGCCCTCGCGCAATTTCTGAATTTCGTAGGCGAGTCGTTTTTTGCCCATCCGCTCTGATGCGATCGCGTCGCCGCCATTGTTCTTGGCAACGTCAGAGAAATGCGTCGCTATTTCATCCACTTGCGGATCTTCAAAGGATGGGCGAACGATATACGTGATTTCGTACTGTGACATGCGCAGTGCGCTGCCTCCCTCTGGGCGTAAGGCTTGTTCGTTGCGCCGCGGAAGCCGCGACTTCGAACGAGCAGGAAGGAAAGCGGGCGAGAGCCGCCCGGCAAGCCCGACGAGTATATCACACGCCCAATTCGAGTGACAAGGGCTTGGTTGTGCATAAGTATGTGACTAAGATGTGCGCTGGCAGTGATGTTTCTGTGGATGAGGCAACGCGACAAAACGCGAAATCGCAGGACCTATGCAGTTACGGCGCCTGCTGCTCGCTTTTCTCCTGCTCATCATTTTAGCAGCCTTCCTTTATCACCATCGTTACGGTGTCGTTGCCCGCTTGCGCGCACTTGCCAATATCAAACCTTCTGGGCGCGCGGTTTTAGATACCGGCCAAGCGATGCCGCCGTTCTCGCTGACAAATTTGGGAGGTCAGCATGTTTCTGTCGAGGCGCAACCGGGCCACGTTCTGTACCTAAACGTTTTCGCCACCTGGTGCCCGGATTGCGCTAAGGAAACACCGGCCCTCGAGCAGCTGCGTAAGGTCACGGCCGGGATGCCCGTTGACATCGTCGGGGTCGATCAACAAGAAGAAATTTCGACCGTGAGCTCCTTCGCCCAACGATATGGCCTGACGTATCCCATCTTCCTTGACGGCGACAATCTGTCTGCTGGTCTGCTCGGCGTGCGCTATATCCCAACGAGCTTTTTGGTTGATAGCCACGGCATTATACGCGCGCGTATCTCAGGCGCTTTGACGCTCGCTCAAATGGAAGAACTGGTGGGCGTGACGCTACGCGGCGGAACAGTCGTCACGAAGCAAGGCCAATCGGGCTAAGCTCTACAGGTCCGTCGCAACGTCGTGGCGGCGCCGCACGCGCGCGCGTTCCAACTGAACGCCATCTTCGTATGCCGGCGCAAGCGCCGCGCCGTACATGGTCAGGACATTGTGCGGTATGAATTGGGCGGCCGACGCCACTTCTTCAAGCCGTACGCCCGGTTCATCGCCTATGAGGATTGCTTCACCATTGCTTGGTAGCTCGATATTCGGTGGCACCGCAATCATCGTGAAATTCATTCCGATGGCACCAACGATCGGGCACAACACGCCGGACAACAAAACCGACCCGCGTCCGGCCAGTGACTTGGGGATTCCCTCGCCGTACCCTATGCGTAGGGTTACGATCGTTTGACCGGGCAAGGCGACATACGTTCCGCCATATCCGAGCGGCGTCGGTTCGCTAAATCGTCGAATACCATACACCGGTGCGCGCACTTCAAGCGCCCCGCGCAGCTCTTCTTGTAGGCGTTCGTCACCAAGCGCCGCGCCATAAAGGCCGATGCCGATACGCGCCGCTCCCTCGCGCAGCCCCCAAACTGAAGGGCCAGTGCTTGCCGCGTGAACGATTGGCACCGCTAAGCCACTGCGTCGCAGCTGTTCCACGCTTGCGCGGAAGCGCTTCATTTGTTCGTGCATCGAGTCGCGCCCAGCGATGTGCGTCCAAGCAGCTTCCCATTCGATGCCTTCGAGCCCGCGGACCGCATCGGCAAAGGCAGCAGAATCGGTAGGTGCGATTCCCCACCAGCCGGTGCCAGTTTCGATGGCGACGTGTACTTTCGCCTGAATGCCAAGCGACTTCGCTAACTTGGAAACTAGCTTAGCACGATCGATCTCGCCGACCGAGACGGCTACTCCCAATCTCAAGCCTACTTCAATGTCTTCCTCGGGCGTTGCCGCGACGTGCACGAGCGGAGCGCTAATGCCCGCCTCGCGCAGCAGGGCAGCTTCCCAAATCTCAACCACGCACAAGCGCCGCGCTCCAGCCTCGAGGCACGCTTGAGCAACCGGCACCATGCCCATGCGATATGCGTCGCACTTCACGACAGCCCAAAGCTCGCGATCGCCCAAACGAGCGCGCCAGGCAGCCACGTTGTGACGGATGGCGTCGAGTTTAACAACAAGCGTCGGTTTCAAAACGTCTTCCTCGAGTCAAGCAGAATCGTCACTGGACCTTCATTAATAAGGCTCACCCGCATCGTCGCGCCGAATACTCCTGTTTCAACCCGATGGCCTTCCCTGCGCAGCAGCGCAACAACCCTGTTAAAGAGGTTTTCGGCAATTTGCCCCGGAGCGGCCTCAATAAAGCTTGGCCTTCGTCCTTTGCGCGCGTCCCCATAGAGAGTAAACTGCGAAACGGCGAGCACAGCGCCCCCAACGTCGCTAAGGCTTCGGTTCATTGCGCCGCTTTCATCGTTGAATATTCGCAGGCCAGCGATTTTTGTGGCGATAGTCTCAGCGTCTGACTCTGCGTCATCGTGGGCAACACCGACCAGCGCCAAAAATCCTAGCTGGATTGCGCCTGCGACCGCGCCGTCGACCTCGACGGAGGCGCTGGACACTCGCTGAACGACCGCTCTCACGAGCGAGCGACGTGAGGCGCCACCAGCACCGGCACGGGCGAGCGTGAGATCACATCCGCCGTTTTGCTCCCCATCACCGCGCGCGCCAACGCTCCCCGACCGTGGCTGCCCATCACAATAAGGTCGGCTGCTTTTTCTTTGACCATTTCCAGCACGGCATCAGCCAGCGGATCGGCAAGCAATTGTGTTTCTGCATCAATCCCGGCTTGTTTGGCACGAGTGCGTGCAGCCTCGAGGACACTGCGGCCGGAGCTTGTTTCATCCTCCATGATCTGCTCGCGCGCAAAACCTCCGGCATCGTGCGAGGGCAAGGGCACGCTGACGGCGTGACAAAACACGAGCCTGGCGCCGTCGGCCTTGGCTGCTGCAATCGCGAGATCAACAGCGGCGTCCGAATACGGCGATCCATCAACCGGCACGACAATTGCTTTGAACAGCATCGACGTCGGATTCTCTAGAATGAGGCCGGCTTATCCGCCGGCCCGAGCTTCACGTTTTGTGACGCGATAGGCGGTGCGCACGTCGCGCACGCGATTGACCTTGCCTAAGATGGAACTGAGATGATTGAGGTCGCGAATTTGCAGGCTGCAGGCGATCGTTGCGGTTCGGTCGCGTTTCACGCGGGCGGTGACGGATGTGGCATTGGTCTTTTGTTCGGAGAGCACGCTCATGATGTCTTGCAACAGCCCCGGTCGATCGAGTGCTTCGATTTCGACATCGACAACGTGTGAGTCGCTGGGCGCCGTATCCCAGCTCACGTCGATCAACCGCTCCGGCTGCGCGCTCAACCCAACCACATTGGGGCAAGACAGGCGGTGAATAGAGATCCCCTTGCCTTGCGAAATGAAACCCACGATGGCATCGCCAGGAACGGGCGTGCAACACTTGGCAAAACGTACGGGCAAATTGTCCGCGCCTCGCACTCGCACGCCTGAAGCTGCGCGCTCTCGTGCCTTGCGGATGGTCGCTGTCTGGCGCTCGAGCGGTAGGGGAACGACCTTCTCGCGTTTGGCTTCTTCGCGCAAGCGGCCAACGAGCGAGGTAATCGAAACATCGCCAAAGCCGATGCCTGCGTAAAGGTCGTCGATGCTCGAGCAGTTGAAACGCGCCGCCAACTTGTTGAGAAACTGCGGGGTTGCGACTTGCGTCAGCTGGCTGCGCGCAATCTCCCGCTCAAAAATTTCTCGACCAACCGTGACGTTTTCCTCACGACGGTTCTTGCGGAACCACTGCTTGATCTTGTGTTTGGCACTCGAGGTCTTGCAGATCGCCAACCAGTCAAGCGACGGGCCCGGGCTATTCTTGTTGACTAAGACTTCGCAGATGTCGCCGTTGCGCAACTGGTAGTCAAGGGGCACGATCTTGCCGTTGATCTTCGCACCGATGCAATGGTGGCCGATCGAAGTGTGGACGTGGTAGGC
>JBPYDX010000298.1:0-3952 GCA_051986115.1 Candidatus Eremiobacteraceae bacterium | reverse complement strand
GCACCACGTTTTACAAGAAGTCCCCGAGATTATGCGTTACGTGGCTCGCCGGCGCGGCGTCTTCGTCAACCCTGCAGAAAATGAGCCCTTTGGTTTGACCCTCATAGAAGCAGCAGCTGTGGGTCTTCCCGTGATTGCAACACAAGGCGGCGGTCCGCGCGATATCCTTGCCAACTGTCATAACGGCATTCTCATCGACACGCTCACCGAAAAAACGCTGGGGCAGGCCATCAAGGACGCCCTCAGCGATGGGCGCCAGTGGCATCGTTGGTCACGCAGTGGTAAAGCCGGCGTGGCGCGCCACTACACGTGGGAAGGCCACGTTTCAACCTACATGCGTAAAATTTCGCAGATCCGCCGGCGCCGGCGCAAGAGCTTGCGGCGAGGATTACCGGCTTCCATCAGGCACAGCGAAAACGCCGCCCCGTTTGCAATCCGCGCGCTGATCTGCGATCTCGACTTCACGCTGACCGGTGATGCGCAAAAGCTGTCTGAGCTTATCAACTGGCTTCGTCAACAAGGTTCCCGCACCGCGTTCGGGGTGGCCACGGGCCGCGTCCGCGAGAGCGCGATCGAGGCGCTCAAGGCGAACGGCATCCCTTCACCAGATGTTCTTATCGCCGCAGTTGGCAGCGAGATTTATAGCGGGCCTAAATTGTTGCCGGATGCCGGATGGAGCAACTATATCGCGCACAACTGGCGCAGAGACGATCTCGAAGACGTGCTTGCCGCGGTTCCCGGTTTGCAGATTCAGCCACAAGCCAACCAAAGCAGATTTAAGTTGAGCTACACGGTCAACGCGTCGCTGTTTCCGCCGCTCGAGTCGCTCGAAGAACTCCTCAAGAGCAAAAACCTCCACGCTAATCTTCTTTACTCCTCGTCACGCTTTCTCGACGTGCTGCCTGAACGCGCCTCCAAGGGATACGCAATTCGCTATCTCTCGTTCAACTGGGATATTCCGCTCGAGCATTTCTTAGTGGCTGGCGACTCAGGCAACGACCTCGATATGTTCCGCGGCACAACCCTCGGTGTCGTCGTGGCTAACCATACACCGGAGATGGAGATCTTACGTCAGCGTCCGCACGTCTATTTCTCGCAGGCGCCGTTTGCGGGCGGTATTCTCGAAGCAATCAAGCATTATGATTTCGAAAGTATCGGACTGAGCACCCCGCCCAACGAACCCTCCGAAGCGTCTGTGGCGCTCAATGCGGGTGGAAGCGCCGGGCTAACCGCTTGACGTAGTCGCCGCGCTCAGCGGGCCATGTGCTCGGCGAGCATGCGTTCCGCCCTCGGCTTATAGAGCAGGTGGAACATCATATCGAGATAGGCGTGGAGGTCCTCACGCTCTTCGCGCGAGGTGAAGTTCCAAAATCCGTAGACCTTCGAAAGCGCTAGCAATTGTTTGGTATGGATCGGCCACGTATAGTTTTCGTACACGCGACTGATTGCGCGAGTTGATATTGTTTCCCAATACTTTGGGTCTTCGTCGCAGCGCTGGTAAAAGTCAGCGATACGCTCCGCCATGTCGTTCGGGTCGGTTGGATTGATCCAAAAACCATTTTGTTCATCGTCGATGATCTCACGCGGGCCTCCGAAGCGAGTCGCAAATGTCGGCAACCCAGAGATCATTGCCTCGAGCACCGTGAGGCCGAAGGCCTCAAACAGGGCAGGCTGAACGAAGGCGCCTCGATGGTCGGCTATGATGCGGTAAACCTCACCTGAATCGTCCTTCGACAAGCGCAGGCCGAGCCAGCGCAAACTTCCATCGAGCTTGTATTTGTCGATAATTTGACGCAGCTGCTCGATCTGCCCACGTTCCTCATCATCGTCTGATTGTTCTGCGTGTAACTTACCGGCGATAAGAATCAGATTACAGCGCTTGCGCAGTCGCTCGCTTCTTCCGAAACACTCCGCGAGACCAGTCAGATTTTTAATGCGGTCGAGACGGGCCATGGAAAGAAGTGGTGCCTTACCAAGGTCGTCGAGCCGGCCATAAGCGATCGCCGGATCATCCAGTGTAAACAAGAGACGTTCGAGGCGCTCGCGGCTACTTTCGATGCGGCCCTGTGTCTGAGTGTACGGAAAGAAAACAGCATCATCAACACCCGGCGGCACGATGTTGAACTTCGGGCTAAAGAGTTCGATGCCGTCGAGCACGTGATACAAGCCGGGCAGCGAGAAGTTCTTATAGGATTCGTATTGGCCCAACTCGTTTCTCGTGCCGGCGATTTCCTGATAGCTGCTTGAGACAATAAGATTGGCGGCATTAGCGGCGATGAGATCGGCAGTAAATTGCAGTGAGAAATGATAGCGAGGTTCAAATTCGCGCCAGTAGACATCGCTGAACAGGTATTTGGCTTTTTCGAGTGCGTGCGCAATGCACACGAGCGTCTGCCCGAGTTGCCGCGAAAGAAGATAGGCAACCAGATTGCCGTCTGAGTAGTTTCCCACGACGAGATCGGGCGTGCCGCCGAGCTCGGCGACAAGCTGGCGTTGGGCATCCATGGCAAAAGTTTCTAGGTACGGCCAAATCTCGAAACGCGAAATCCACTTCTGCGTTACCGCAGGGTTGTAAGCGCGAAATGGCACGCGTAAGATCCACGCGTTTTGACTGCCATAGATCTGCTCCAAACGACGATCGCACGGCGTCCCTTCCGCCTCTGGGATGAGCCGCGTGAGCACGATTACCTTCGGATCACAACCGAGTGAATCGAGCCCGGAGACTTTAGCATCTTCATGCATGCGCGCGGCGAGCGCCCGAGCCTGGTTAAGCACGTACACGATTTGGCCGCCGGAATCTGGCCGGCCGATTACGCCTTCTTGCGCGAACCATCCATGCGGACTCACCAGCACGACGCGGAAGATCATAGGAATGCGCTCAAGGAAGGCCTCGAGCGTCTCGGGGTCTGGCGAGGCGATAAGTCCGTCCAACAGGTTAAGCGTTTCCCGAATGCGCCCCACCGTGTTGCCCCATCCCGGCTCGAATCCAAAGTTTTGCAGCGCGAACCGGACGTTTTCATAGGGCTCAGCAGCCTTGAAACTATCGAGGTACGAACGCGCCCGGTCGATCGCGTACACAAGGACTGCGCGGTCGGCGATGCGCTCGTTGATCATGAGCCGTTTGCCGGCGTACGAATGCAGCGACAGGAAACGAAAGAGCGATGCTTGCCACGCCTCGTAGTCTGCAAACAACTTGCTCGAAAGAAAACGGTTGAGAACCTGGGCGCCATGCCCAACGAGTTTTACATCGCGCACAAGCGGCGTATAGTCATAAAACGGTTTGAAGTTGATCTCAAGTGGCGCGCCGTCGTTAGCCGAAGACTGCCCGACAAAACGGTCTCTCACTTCAAGCAGCTGCGAGACGGTCAACCGGGTAAACGAGAGATCGCTGCGCTGTAGACGGTAGATGTCGAAGACACCCATCCGAGGCCGTACGACCGCACACAAGCTGTCCTCTTCGAGAATGATCTCTTGCGTCCGCCGCAGCATCGAGTCAAGCGCGTCGAACTTACCTTCATCGGCGGGGGAGCGGTAACGCTCGCAGTACGACCGATAGGCGCTTTGAATGTCGTTGTGCAGCAAATAGCGCTTGCCATGGGCGTACAACTCCCCCACGAAGCGGCGCAGTTCGCTTGCATCTTCAGCGCGTATGACGGTCTCGAGCAGTTCGGCCATGAACGTTAGGTTTCGCCACACAAGCATTGACTTCATGGGAAGCGGGCTCGTCACGCACCTCGGAAACTGCGCCTGCGTCAGCGGCAGGCGCAATAGGACGGTCTTAACGAACGACGCCTTACCAGGCGGCACGCCCACTGATTCTTATTCACCTAAAACTTGGCGCTTAAGATTCTCGAACTCCGCCGCTGAAATGTGGCCCCGCTCCAAAAGTTGCGCGGCGCGCTCTAACTGCGATACAAGGTCACCTGACGCAGCCTGCGCAGGGGTCGCAAGC
>JBPYDX010000297.1:0-7011 GCA_051986115.1 Candidatus Eremiobacteraceae bacterium | reverse complement strand
CTAACAGCTATTTCGGTGATTCTATCGCCATGAATGGTGTATGCCCAATGGATGGTGTTCGCCGATCCGTAGACATATTTTCCACTACTGATGCGGTCCGGCCGACCTCGCTTTTGCACAAGGCGCGTTAGGGAATCGTTAATCCGCAGGCCGTAGGGATCGACTATATTTGGCACGTGACCGGCGTATGCACTGACCGCAACAGCCTTGACGCGCGTCGTGAACCACAAATTCAGCACGGCATTTCCGTAGTCTGCTAGGGCTTCGCGATACTCGACGAGAGGCTGCGGCTGCCCTTTGGGCGCGGCCTGCCAACGCGGCGGGCGCAAACCGAGGTTTGCAAGAGCGTAAGCCGCATTCTCACCTATCGAAACACCGTAGAGCGACGTTTGCTCCTGCTTACTTGATGTGGACGAACCAAGTGATGGTTGTGCGTACGCGAACATAAAGAACGAAGCAGCAACGACGGCAGCGGCGACAGTGTACGCGGTCTTAACGAGCAGCTGGTAGGGGCGGATTTTCAGATGCGAACTTGGCGTACTGATCGACATCGCGCAACATTGCATCGACGGTCGCATCCAGCGGTTCGAAAACCCAGATTCCCGAGAAGATTGCCGTATCGCCGATGTTGCTACGCAGCACGAACGCCGGACGCTGATCGATGTGCAAGGCGTCAAATTCTTTGGATGTCTGCTTGATGCGCTCACTCATTTTAGCATCGTCCATCTGCGCCAAGATCTTGTCAGTGTCGACACCTGTGACGGCTGCAACAACCTTTGCCGCTTCTCGGCGCTCGTACAACGGAACCCCGTCGATCAGGGCAGCATGCGAGAGCGCAAGCCTCACTCGGTCATCGCTAAATCCAAGTTCGCGAGCGGCTTCGGCAGCGAGGTTTGGGAAATCCCAATCAGGATACGCTCCCGCAAACCAGCTGGGGTTGAGATGCGTACCTGAAATCGATCCCGATCGCTTGTAAAACCATTCAACTTGTGCGCGACTTGCCGGCCGGTCGGCAACCAGCGATATGCGCCACTCGTACGCCAATTTGGAACCATATTTGCGCCGCAGCCGCTCAACGGCCGGCTCTGCGTAGTAGCACCACGACGACATGACATCTAGGTAATGAATGAGTTTGACCATCGCGCTCTCCGATTAGATTTCCAACGTTCCCTTGAGCACCGCAACCGCCGACCCGCCGACCTCAACACGTTTGACCTGCGGTCCGCTGCGTTGGATCTTAACGTTGAGAAAACTCTGACGACGCATTTTCACTCCCTGTTCGATGAGAAGGTCAAGATCGTCCTCGCTTGATGCCAATCCATGACGAACCAGATACGCGCCCAGCGGGCCTGCCGCGCTGCCCGTCGCCGGATCTTCGACAATACCGGTATTCTCAAAGCACAACAAGCGCGTATAGAAGTGGCTGGCTCCGGAAGGCGCAAACACATACACCCCGTCGCAGTCACCGCTGCCGGTGACCTGCGCAAGTGCGCTTGAGTTCATAACAACTTTGTCGACGAGCGCCGGCGTTCTCAGTCCCACATTGAGATGAAACACGGGGCAACCTGTTTGTTGCAGCGGCGCTCCCGCGAGCAGGTCGTTCTCACCGACGTTGAGCGCACGCGCAACGCCGGCGCGGTCTTCATACGTCGGACCAAAAATAACTTCGGGCGATTGGAAGAAAAAGGCACTTGGGTTCTCGAGCGGTCCCTCGATGCGTAGCGGCACCGCACCGACTTGCGCCTCCATGGTGAACGAGCGCGTTCCCTTTGGAAGCCGGCCGCTGCGGGCCAAAACATAGGCTGTGCCGATTGTGGGATGCCCAGCAAACGGCAGCTCGCGCCCCGGCGTAAATATATAATAATGAGCGACGCACTCCGCCCGCTCGGGTGCCACGACAAACGTGGTTTCCGAAAGATTCATTTCCCGCGCAATGAGCTGCATTTGCTCGCGCGTTAAACCTTTTGCGTCAGTAAAGACTGCAAGCGGATTACCCGCAAATCGCTTGTCGGTGAAGACGTCAACCTGTTCGAATTCATAGCGCATGATAACAACTAATTATCCACGTCAGTTCAAAGACATTTTTCAAGGACTCCGTTCGTGCCCGATTAAAAGATGGGAAAATTCTGTAGCGAGCGTCATCGCCGAATTCATTTTCTCTACGGAAGGGTTGCAGCGTGCGTTTTTTTATTTGCAGCATCATCTTTGCGCTCACGACCATCGTCCCGTTAGGAGCCTGCCCTGTTGGTGCCAGCGCCCGCACCATGGAGATCTCAGACGTGCGTAGAATCGTGGAGGTCTCAAATCCAAACATTTCGCCGGATGGTCGTCAGATCGTGTGCGTTGTGACCAGGTCGGATTATGCGAACAATGACTATCTGACGCAGCTGTTGCTTGTGGACGTTGCCTCGGGCTCGCAGCGGGTACTCACCCACGGGCGCTACGAGGTGTCGTCTCCGCAGTGGTCGCCCCAAGGCGACCGGATCGCGTTCATCGCGCGCGACGACGAGCATGCAAGCGGCGTGGATCAAATCTATGTCATGCCGATGAACGGTGGAGATGTGCGCAGGTTGACCAACGCGCCCAACGACGTTTCGGTGTTCGCTTGGAAGCCGGATGGCAGCGCGATCGCATATGTTACCGCAGACGAAGCTCCCAATAAAGTTGCGATCGCTCGCGGCCATGACTATTTTGAGGTCGGCAACGATCCATATCTTACAACCGAGGCCCCAACGTCAAATCATTTGTGGCTTGTGCCTGCCACTGGAGGACCCGTTCAGCGAATTACTTCCGGCAGCTGGAGCATTGCATCGCCCGATGTTTTGGTACCGTTGTCGTGGTCGCCCGACGGTCGCGAAATTGCGATTACCCGCGTACCATCGCCGCACACTGGCGACGGTGATCGCTCGACGATCGTTATCGTTGACGTTGCGTCCAAGCAAATCCGCCAACTCACCACCAACACCCATTTTGAAGACTACTCGCGCTTTTCTCCAGATGGCACGAAGATTTCTTACTGGTATTCATTGGGCGGCAATGATATGAACGAATCGAACGTTTTTGTTACATCGGTGCAAGGCGGTGTCGGTCGCAACATCATGCAAGGGATTGACCGCGACGTGTACGGATCGTACTGGACACCCGACAGCAAGGCCATGCTCATAGCGGCGCCCGACGCCACGCGTGTATCGCTGTGGCTGCAACCTTTAGATGGTGTCGCGCGCAAGATCGATCTCAGCGACGTTAACTTGTCGATTCCCGATCTCGTCGACATGACGGTAGGCAAAACGGGGGCGATTGCATTCATTGGCGATACGCCCAGGCAAACGTCCGAGCTGTATTATCTCAAATCAGTCAACGACACACCGCACCGGCTGACCGATTTCAACCACGACATCGCTGCGCTTGACTTAGGAAAGAACGAGACCGTCACGTGGCAGGGGCCGAATGGTTTCACCGAGGACGGCGTGCTGACGTTTCCGCCAGACTATGTCGAAGGGAAGAAGTATCCCCTCGTGTTGCGCATACACGGCGGCCCGAACGAAGGCTCCAACACATCATTTTACGATTACGTGCAGCTCGTCGCCGCGCGCGGCTACCTTGTCTTTCAGCCCAACTACCGGGGAAGCGACAACCTCGGTAACGCCTACATGTATGCGACGTGGAATGACGGCGGCGACGGTCCGGGGCGTGACATTATGTCGGGAGTCGCTGCGGTTGAGAAGCTCGGCATCGTCGACACCTCGCGCCTGGCCGTTGGGGGATGGTCGAACGGCGGGTACATGACCGCTTGGCTTATCGGTCATTACCAAGGCTGGCGCGCCGCGGTGCTCGGCGCTGCGTACACGGATTGTCTTGAAGACTACAACTTGAGCGACTCTAACGTCTCAGATGTTTGGTATTGGAAGGGTTCGCCGTGGATCGACGATCACATGAGTGCCTGCCGCGAACAGTCGGCTATTACCTATTGGAAGAACATCAAGACTCCCACGCTTATTTTTTCAAACACCGGCGACGTGCGGGTGCCAATTACACAATCCTACGCTATGTTTCATGCGCTCACCGACAATCACGTGCCGGTGAAATTCATCGCATGGCCTGAAAGTGGGCACGAAGTCGCCGGTCCAGTCCGAGAAGAAGATCTCTATCGGTTATGGATCGACTGGCTCGATCATTACCTCAAGCAATAGCGGCATGGTGTGAAATTCACTGCGCGTAGCTGCCGATTCTGTTTGCACCCTGCTCGACAAACCAGAGCTTTTGATCCGGACCGAGGACGATGCCAAACGGGCCGCTGCCGGGTGTCGGCAATGGGATCTCGGTGATCTTGCCAGTTGCGATCGCAAGCTTGCCAAGTTTGTTGGCATCGTGCTCGGTGAACCACACATTGCCGTCAGGCCCGATCGTAATGCTGCTCGCGCCGCTGTGCGCGGTCGGAATTTGAAAGTTCTTGATGATGCCTGCCGTTGTTATGCGCCCGATGCGGCCGGTACCAGGTTGCGTAAACCACAAGTTACCGTCGGGACCGGCAACAATCGAGCTCGGATAATTGTTAGCGTAATTGGCCGGCAGCGGAAGCGCAAATTCCGTGACGTTGCCGCCAGTCGTTATGCGCCCGATCGCGTTGCCATTTTGCTCGGCAAACCAAAGTGCTGAATCTGGTCCAACCGTGATCCCAGTCGGCCCCCTCGGTTGCGTCTTGGGCGGTGGCGTCATTGAGCTGTTCGAAAGCCGTGCGGGTGCTGCGAGAGGGAATTCTTTTACTTTTCCTTGCGGTGTTATGCTAGCGATCTGGTCGACGGCATATTCGGTAAACCACACGTTGCCATCTGGGCCTGCGACGATGCCTGCCGGTGCGCTAAACCCCGTAACAGGTTTATATTCTTTGAGGCTACCCTTCGTGGTGCTGCGGCCAATCAAGCCAGAGGTGATCTCTGCAAACCACAGGTCGCCGTCGGTCCCTGCCGTGATCGCGGCGGGTGTTGCAGGATTGGTTGCAAGCGCAAACTCGGAAACTTGACCGGCGGTTGTAATGCGCCCGATTGCGTTTGCATCCCACTCGGTAAACCACAGCGCACCATCCGGTCCCTTCGTTATGTAACGAGCACCGCTTTGTGCAGTTTTGATGGCATACTCAGTGAGGAATGGCGTCGAGGAGGGCGTGGGATCTGCAAGTGACGGCCCAAAGGCGATGAAAACAAGCGTACACGTAGACAGCGCAAATGCAAAACGGCGCATCAGGCGCACCCCTTTCACTCCAACGTTAGCGCCTTGGTGCCCGCTCGCCTGTTAATTAATGTTTGACAGCGTGTTTCGTTCGCGATGTGACGCGCGTCTTGCCATACAACGCTCGCAGTTCGTCCTTCGCGCGCTCGAGCGTCGCCTTTTGTTTGCTCGGCAGGTTCCTGCCCGCACGGTTGATATACAAATTTAACATCGACATGGCAGAGCGAAACGGTTCGGCTTTACGCCGATGGCTGCGGTCGGCAGAGCGCTTCAGTGATCGGGCAATCTTTTTTGCATCGCCTTGTTTGAAGACACCCGGTTCGAGGTCCATTGCGTTGCTGTGCTGGGTAACAGCCTGCGACCATTTCTTATTCACGACGAAACTTAAGATTAAGTCTTAAATGGTTAAAGCAGCGGTCAAGAAGCGGCCTGCGTCGCCGATGATCCCGTGCATTTTACGTGTCCGCATTCGCAGGTTCGGGCTAGGTCCGGCTGCGTCATGCATTCAGAAGAACAATAGGTTTGTGAGTCGTCAATTTTACACGAGCAAGCTCTGTGCGCGCATTTCTTTTCTGGCATCAGTGCTTCACCTCCCCGCAATACCGCGGCCGGGCTCATCGCCCGGGCAGCGGTACCCTGGGTATTCCCGCAGCGCATGATGCCAAACGGCTGGCCTAAGCCAAAATGTTGATTGCTCTGGCAGCCACGATAACGAGTGTGACGAGTGAAATTGCGCTTTGCGCCATGAACAAAAGCTTTACGCGCGTTCGCAGCGGCGACGTGTCGCACGCACTAAACGCTGTCGACGTGTCAAACGCGACGTACAAATAGTCTAAAAAGCTCGGTGACCAACCAACCGGCATCCCATCGCCTTCATGACCTTGCGGAAACGACAAATCTGCCCAGCCGTTCCAGCCGCGCGCTCGTCCGTCTGGTCCGCCGCGGTCGAGCTGCCAATACACCAAAGCAAACAGCAGCACATTCCCCACCCACAATGCAATAGCTGTCGCCAGAAGCGTGATTGGATTGAGCGAGCGAATGTGAAAAATGATATCGGCCACGAGGTCTTTGAGAACTACGAGTTCCCCAAAAATGCCAAAGCAAATAAAAAAAACGATTACCCAACGTTCGATGGAAGCCCAAACTGAGCCCACCGGCGCAACGCCAGCGGCAACCATCGCTGCAATAGCTACGCCGCACAGGGCGTACATCAGCGTAGGCGGCAAGAAGAAGAACCGTTGCGGCAGCAACACCAGCAACACCAGTACCAAAAGAAGCGTGAGGATCGGCGGGATGCGTGATTCCGTGCCTTTAGCCATACACTTCGCGCATGCGGGCTTCAAGAACGGCGGTGTTTCCCTCAACGCTGTGATTGTCAGGTTGTAACTCAGCGCGGCGCACGGCATATGGTAAGTAATTAAATTCAGGCACCTGAATAAAATAGGCTGTTGGCGACATGCCCGTTAAGGGATAGTCGCCAGTGAGCACGGGTTCAGCCGCAGCAGATCCAGTGATCCAAAAATTCGAGGCACCGCCAGCGACGCAACGCGCTTTGACGCCGCGAAGTCTTAAGACCGGCGCGTCTGCCGGTGGCCGAGGTTGCTCGGTGGTCAACAGGCGCTGAGCCGTTTCTTTGGAGGTGCGACCCATGTGCGCGTTCACCCAATCGTCGCGCTGCGCGTGCGCGTCTGGTTTGTCATTGTCGCTCATGTCTGTTCCCCTTCCGCCTGCACTGCGAAGTCGAGCGCAAGGTCGGCCCACGCCGCGCCGTGCGTAAGCGCGCCA
>JBPYDX010000296.1:0-4981 GCA_051986115.1 Candidatus Eremiobacteraceae bacterium | reverse complement strand
TTGATGTCATCGATAGTGAGCTTGGCATCGCGAATGGCGTTCTCAAACGGCTTGATAGTGCGCTCCGTCAAGTCTGCCGTTAGTTGCTCGAACTTAGCGCGGGTTAGCGTATAGTCGAGGTGCTTCGGACCGTTTTGATCGGCAGTAATAAATGGCAGATTGATCGAGGTCTGTACCATCGACGAGAGCTCGATCTTGGCTTTCTCGGCTGCCTCGGTCAGGCGCTGAAGCGCCTGCCGATCGCTTGAGAGATCGATGCCTTGATCTTTTTTGAACTCGCCAACGAGCCAATCGACGACCCGTTTGTCGTAGTCGTCGCCACCGAGATGGGTGTCGCCGTTGGTTGACTTGACTTCGAAAACGCCGTCGCCTACTTCGAGAATCGACACGTCAAAGGTACCGCCGCCGAGGTCCCAGACCAAAATGGTCTCGTTGCCTTTTTTTTCGAGGCCGTACGCAAGTGCCGCGGCAGTCGGTTCATTAATGATGCGCAGCACGTCGAGGCCTGCGATTCGCCCAGCATCTTTGGTGGCTTGTCTTTGCGCATCATTGAAATATGCAGGCACGGTGATCACCGCGCGCGTGACCTTCTCGCCGAGATAGGTACTCGCGTCGGCGGCGAGCTTTTGCAAAATCATTGCCGAAATTTCTTGCGGCGTGTAGCTCTTGCCGTCGATCGTCACCTTGTAATCGGTGCCCATGTGTCGTTTGATGGATGAAATCGTACGATCGGGATTCGTGATCGCCTGACGTTTGGCAAGCTGTCCGACGAGCCGCTCGCCGCTCTTGGTAAAAGCGACAACTGACGGTGTGAGGCGACTTCCCTCGGCGTTAGTAATAACCGTTGGAGTCGAGCCTTCCATGTAGGCAACGACCGAATTCGTCGTACCAAGATCGATGCCAACAACTTTAGCCATAATATTTTGCTCCTATTTTGCCTAAACGCTGGACCCAAGCGCTTCAGGGCGTGGTTGTAAAGGTCCCCTTCGGAAGGCCCGGCGCAAGCGGACGTTTCGCGTCCAGCCTGCGCCCTGCACTATTCTAGCCTTGCGGCAGATCCGGTCTATCGCCCAACGTCAAATCGAAGGGCTGAAGGTTACCATCACGCCACACGAGCAGCGAGACCTTGTCGCCCACCTTCAATTTGGCAATCGCCGAGCGTACCTGATCGGGATCGCTCACCTTCTTATGGTTGAGCTCCAAGATTATGTCGCGGCCCTGCAAGCCCGCCTTATCCGCCGGGCTTTGTGGCAGCACGGTAACGACGACAACGCCATCTGAGCCGGTGTAGCCCAAGTAGTTTGCGATTTGTTTATCGAGCGGTCGCATCTCAATGCCGATGTAAGCGTGCGCAACGTGGATGCCATGACCTGTGGTTTCGATTTGCGCGAGCACAGGCTCGGCCCCGTTAATAGGAATCGAGAAACCGATTCCCTGCGCTTCAGGCGCCACGACCGCATTGATGCCCACAACCTGACCGCCGGTGGTAATCAGCGGTCCGCCCGAGTTGCCCGGGTTAATCGGCGTGGTAATCTGGATCATGTCATCATAATGGAAGGTTGGGAATCCTTCCCCGCCTCCCGCATCGATGCCGGTGCGGTGAAGCGCGGACACGATACCCAGGCTGACCGAGTTTTGAAACGACTCGGGTTCCCCGATCGCCAGCACGAACTGCCCTTGCTGCAGTGCGCTTGAGTTGCCGAGTGGAAGTGCCGGCGGCAGCTTCGACCCGTGGATTTTCAAAATCGCGAGGTCCGCGCTATCGTCGGCGCCGACCACTTCGGCATCGACTTGACGGCCAGTCCACAACAGTACTTGAACGTGGTCCGCGTGATAGATCACGTGCGCGTTGGTAGCGACCCACGCTGTGTCGCCTTCACGCTTCACAACGAATCCAGAGCCGGATGCTTTCGCGGTGAATGGCTGGCTCTGCGGAGGACCCTGATCGCCGAAGAACTGGCGGAAGAACGGATCGTTTTGGAATGGATTGTAATAGTTTTGAACGCCATGAACGGTCGCTTTGATCAGAACGACTGATGGCTCCGATTGTTTGACCGCGGCAATAACGCGCTGTTCGAAATCGCCCTCGCTGCTGCGCGCGAGCGGGGCGGCAGAAGCAATGTCAGATGCTACGTCAAATGCGGTCGCTGCATCTTTGGTATGCGCAAATTTCGGGATAGCAAACGCTACCACGAAAGCACCGATGAGAACGCCGAGTAGGCCCATGAGAAGGTAGCCTAACGACGAACGGGATTGCGGACTCATCTTATTTTTCAACTCTCCTAAAAGGGGGTTTGGTTTGATTATTTCTGGGCGTACCCAAGACTGGCTGCGGCCTTTTTTTTGGCGCGCCTCCAAAATAACGTACCTGCGGCAAGGTGAAATTGTTGCCCGGTGGCGTGGTCGCCTGGGTGTCCCGTTACGCGGGCAAAGTCGACTTTTTCAGACTTCGTTAGCACTATAGCATTGAGAGTGCTAAAGCGTCAAGATAACGGGGTTTCGGCTTGGTTACTTTGTCAACACGATCGTGACGTTGAGGCTGGGCAGCGAGACCGCGTGAGGCATGAACGTCGACGGGTCGTACCACTCGTCAAAGTCGATATTGCCGTTGCTAACCGAAAGGCTTTGGTCGCTCGAGGGGACGTTGGTCGGCTTTGGCGATGTGGCGTTGTCGTAAACCCGGGCGTTCCACTGCAGGACGAGGCTTGGAACAATCTGGGAAAATTGCGTCAGCTTTGTGCTGTGAACTTGTGCGGGCAACATCAAAAAACCGGTCACGATCGTCGATTCAATTGCGAAGCAATTTTGTATGCCCGGCGGGTTATCAAGCTTCGAGTTGCCGACACCTTGGAACGTAACCGTGGCTCCTGAGTGATCGAAGTCGACATCGGCTGTTAGCGTTTGGGTGCCCCTCGTGTAGGTTCCGACATAGTTGCGCGGCACGAGCGTCACAGGATCGAGCGTTTCGTCCACCACGAAGCTTTGCGCGCGAAAGCTTCCGGTTTCGTGCAAGCTGATGCCCGTCGGCGTGCGTTTTACAGTTACCGAACTGCTGCCCGCATTTGACCCGCTGCTGGTCACCGCAAAATTATAAGTGCCGTCAGGTGGTGCGGCCACACCCGGTGCTGCGGTCGCGACGGCTGCGGCGGCAACAAGCGCTGCAAAGATCAATGTGAATCCTCCACAAGGGCTGGGTTGCTCGTTTCCCCGGCGCATCCTGCAGTCTCGCGGAATTTTCCGGCTCTGCACTCGACCGACTAGATGGGCGGCCTTTCCCTCTTTCATGCTGGCGGGATACATGCGACATGATCATCTTCCTCGGCCCCATCCTCGCAGCGGTCATAGCCGCTTCAACCCCGCAACCGGCACACGGCGCACCGATCCGTCATCCGCATCGCGCACGCCAACAAAATCCGACAACACTGCAAAGCCGCGTCGCCAAGATGACGCGCCTTGCAATCTTAATGCGCCGGGAAGCCATGTTGCATGATTACCTCATTCGCGCAACCACCGAGACTCCGGTGTTTCGCGATGACGCCAGCTATCATCTCGATCCAGGTATCATCGTTCGCGCGACGCGAGTTACGGTTGATTTTATCGGCAGTCCGATCGTACGTGCTCGCATCAGCAACCTTAGTGCCTTGCCGCAAAGTGTTTTACTGCAGGCGCTGCTCGCCTCGATCGATGGTGCGACGGCGCAAACGGCGGTCGAAGTTTTTCTGCAACCCGGAGAAACACGGACCATTGAGATGCTCTGTCCGGCAAGAATCGTGCCCGCCTCGCTCACATGGAGCAGCACACCCCTGTAGGTTGATTTGCGCACACTCGGGCGAGTGCTGCAGGCCAATCGGGCAGCCCGCCTAATCATCCGTTGAATGCTCCACGAGTTTTTCCCGACAGCGCAGGATGGCAGCGCGCATGAACCGCTGCGTGACCCCGGCGGTGAATTCTTGCGCGTCATTCCTCTGGGTGGCTGCGGTGAGATCGGGCGCAACACGACTGTCTACGAGACTAGAGACGACATCATAGTCGTCGATGCCGGCGTGCAGTTTCCAGAAGAGGAGATGCTCGGCGTCGATCTTGTCATCAACGACGTCTCTTACCTTATAGAGCGCCGGCACAAGGTGCGAGGTCTTGTGCTCACTCATGCGCACGAGGATCACGTCGGGGGCGTACCCTTCTTCCTTGCGCAGCTCAACGTGCCGGTGTACGGCACTGATGTGACCCTCGCGCTCTTGCGCGGAAAGCTGCGCGAGCATAAGCTCCTCGAACGTGCTGACCTTCGTGTCGTCGACCCAGGCGATGTTATTGCGATCGGCTCTATCGAGGTGGGCTTTATCACGGTGACGCACAGCGTGTCTGGTTCGTGCTCGATTTCGCTGCGCACGCCGCTCGGCACCGTCGTGCATACGGGCGACTTCAAGTTCGATCAAACACCGATCGATGGGCGGCCTACTGACATGGCGCGCCTTGCAGCGCTTGGTCGCGAAGGCGTCTTGCTGCTCGCGTCAGATTCGACCAACGCAGAACTGCCTGGGCACACGCTGTCGGAGCGGGTTGTCGGCGACACGTTCAACGACATTTTTGCCCAATGCGGTGGACGCATCATTATTACCATGTTTGCATCCAACGTACCGCGCTTGCAGCAAACGGTTGACGCCGCAACCCGACACGGCCGTAAAGTGTGCTTCGTCGGTCGCAGCATGCAAAATGTCAGCTCGATCGCACTCGAACACGGCTATCTGGAAATTCCGCACGGCGTTCAAATCCGCGATCACGAGCTTGCGAACTACCCGGATGACAAACTTGTCATTTGCACGACCGGCAGCCAAGGCGAGCCGATGTCTGCCCTCGTGCGCATGGCAGCAAATGACTACCGGCGCGTGCAGCTCAAACGGGGCGACACCGTAATCATTTCAGCAACGCCGATTCCAGGAAACGAGCGCAGCATCGGCCGCACCATCAACAATCTTTTCAAGCT
>JBPYDX010000295.1:0-11148 GCA_051986115.1 Candidatus Eremiobacteraceae bacterium | reverse complement strand
CAACCACCGCCGCAGCGGCAACAAACGTCGCCTGCGGCGCCGATCGTGGTAGCACCGGCAAAATGCTTACCGCGCCAAACCAGCCGAGCACGACAGCTGGAAACGCAGACAAAACTCGAACCGAAAGCCCGATTGCGGCACTCAGGCGCGCCGGCAGCAATTCGCTTGTGAGCAGTGCCGTACCGACGCCAACGCTAGCCCCTATTGCGGTGGCGATCGCAGCCACCAAAAGCGTAGCAAAAAGTTGAACGACCAGATTGCCGAGGAAAAAAACTGGGTCGAGTGCCTTTTGCCCGGTAATTGCGGCAAGAACGAGCACCGCAACGACCGTGAACGGAATAAGGATCACACACCAAGCAAAAAGCCTTGCCGCCGCTATGAAAAGGCGCTCCCAAGGCCTTGACATGGGAGCGCTCTTTGCGTTGTTTTGGTTTGTACCCTCTGCGAGTACTTAGAAATCGTACTCCAGTTGCGTTCGGCTGTATTTGAAATCGTATGGTGAGAATGGCTGCGAGCGGTCGCCGTAACGTTGGCGAATCGACAGGCCCTTATATGTGCCGGCGCGCACGCGATTGAAGAAGTACCAAAAGTCAGCATCAAATTCCGAACGCGAGTCGCCGTTACCAAGTTCAGTACCAGGCGGCGCGACAGTGGATGTTGCAGACGCGATCGTGAAGCCCGGCAGCGAATAGTCATACCAAGCGTATGACACATATAGGCGCAGCTGCTTGTCATTTGTCTGCCACGCAAGAGAACTCTTTACGCCCGTTCCTGGTTTGTGCACGTCCGCCATACCTTGGGTTAGTGATGTCGTGTACAGCGGATCTGTGGCAAGGCTATCGGTGTATGGCGAAGCGATGCCGCCACCGTAACAGGTCACAACTCCTGTTGGCAGCGACGTGTTCGCCGTACTTGCAACGCCACCAAAGATGACACCAGGTTTTGCTCCTTGCGGCGAAGCCGCGGTTCCCGAACACTCCTTCGAGGGAACGATATACGTTGTTGCGGGCGAGCCGTTGTATGCCGCTATAAACAGAAGATTGTGATAGATGGTCGCTCCAATTTCGCCACCAGCAGTATAACTGTGCACCGTACCCACGAGCGCCTGGCCGAGGTTGTTGTCCCCGAGGAATTGGCCGGCGATAAATGGGTTGAACGGCGACTTTTTGTCAAAGTTCCATTGTGCGTTGAGGTAGGTCATGCTTACGACGTCATAGACCTGATATTGATACGCTTGCGCAGCGACGCCAATCTTGTTGAGATTGAGCTGCGCATTATATTGCAAAAAGCCTTGATCTTTTTCAGGCTTGTTGCAAGGGTCGCCAGGCACCGTGAACGTGCCTGAATATCCTTCGACCGGACCTTTACCGGTGTTGTACGCCGTGTTGCAACTGGTGAGCAACGTGTTGGCATCAAACGAAGATACGACGCGGCTTCGAAAGCGCGCCATGTACATGGCACCAACATTAAGATATGGCGTCACATTGCCGCTGAGCAAGGTTCCCTGATATGACTCTGGCGCGATACGTGTATCTGAAGGGGGCGACCAGGGCGATTGCTGGACTGTCAACACTTCCTTTCCGGTGATTCCGTAGATGCCTGGAGTTTTGTACTGAATATATGCTTCGCCGAAAAGGTTGATCGGATAACCGGGCACGGTGTTGTCGACCAGCGGGTTGTACCCAGTGTTGTTGAGCGGTCCTGGCCAATTCGCTCCAAATGGGTAGGCGCCAAAATACGTTGCCGCCACAGCCCAGGGTGAGTGCGGTACGTTGATCTGCCCGTGCAATTCGCCGCCAAAGTTGAAGGCGAGCGCATCCGGGCTTCCCTTATTTAGTTTGCAACTCAAACACGTGTCGCCGTTGGTGCGCCCGAAGTAGTAGGCGCGAAGAACACCCCAGTAGGTGAATAAGGGCGTCGGGGTCGCCTTGGGTGTAGGCGTAGGTATCGCATCGGCTGACGCATGGGCTAGGCCACCGGCCAGAAAAAGTCCCGCAGCGACACAGCAAATAATGATCGATCGCACCGAAAACGACCACAACTTCGACATAATTAGCGGGTTCCTCAATAAAAATTCAGGTGAGCGTACAAAAGAAAAAGCCCGTAAAACGGCTCTTTATACGAGCTAGTCTACGGGCGTTATATTAACAACGGATAAACTAAATGTTAAGTCAGCTTAATGTTTTTTGTCTCCTCACTACTAAGTCAATAACTATATCTTTGCAGTCAATGTGAACACGAGCTGCGCCGGCTGTATGCCAAACTGTTCGTTTGTAGCGATACCTGCTAAGTTTTGGCCTAGGCCAGTAAACGGAGCGCTCGGTGCAAACGAGTTTACTGCCGAGGGTTGACCATTCCCGATGAGGCCATAATAGTTGACCGCTTGGTTAAAGATATTCGTGCCGCCGAGCGTTAGCAGCAGTTGGTTGTGCTGCATTGGGTGCGTGATATAGAAGTTGGACGTGATGTAGCCTGGGCGATCTAGCGGGTTGTTAGCATCGACCCAATAGTTGTCTAGCCTGAACTCAAAGCCAGCGGCTTGAGCATCGAACGACAGGTTTGCTTGGTGCAATGGAATGCCGGCTTGCTGCGTTCCGTTAATCAGGGTCACGTTGTTCATGAGGATCGAATCTGGCACGTTGAACTGTTGCGATGATTCGACCGACCAACCGTAGTCGAGGTACATGTTAGGTGTTAAATGTTGACGGCCATTGAGTTCGATGCCACGCGCCAACTCGTTTGCGGCGTTATATGTCGTCGAGACACCTAAAAATGGATAGACACTTGAAATTGTCGACCCAGGTGGGAGACATCCTTGTGCGATAAGACGGGCCAAGTAAAGATCCAACGTGCCAGCGCCAAACGCAACGTTGCTCAAGCCGAAGTTAAGCAGTGGTTGTGTGGCGCTGAACAACTCATTGGCTACGTTCGTGACGTAAGCGTTGACTTGAATGTTGCTGTCGATTCCAAACCGGTGGCCATAGCCGAATTCGTAGTCGTTCGCAGATTCTGAAATGAGGTTCGGGTTGCCACCGCTCGCAACACCGTTGCTCCCTGCGATGCATGAAACGCTGGTGAGTGAGGTGCCTGGATTCGGGGCAAAAACCGCGGAAGTCGACTTGAGCAGCGGCGCCGGGATGCCATCCGATCTACCGTACGTGAGGCGAAGGACGTCGCTTGAATCGGGCCGATATTGGACGGACGCACGCGGATCAAACGTGTTTTTGTCTGTGACATTTGACCCTTTGAACCACGCATTAATAACGCCGTACCATTGATCTCCGAATTGGTGGCTGTCGCGGATAAAGTAGTTTCCTACCCTGAACAGGGCTGTGTTGAAGTTGGGCTGGAAGGCTAGGATGTTCTGACCAGTCGGAGTTGTTCCGACGGCATTGAGCGTGCTGCCCGACTGGAGCTGGTTGAGCAGCGCCCACCCAAACGCCAAGTCGTTGTTGTGTGTAACCAAATCATCGGAGATGAGGTAACCGTGGGTGAAGTAGTAGTCAGCGAATACCGGCGTCCCTAGCTTAGCGCCGTTTGCATCGATACCTTGGGAAATAGAGCTATCCTTCCAGTACCAGTAGTTGTTGACATAAGAGTCAACGGTGATGTTGTTAATGCCAAGTTTTGTGGTGAAGCGGGCGTCGTAATCTTGCATGTTCGTGGAGCGCTGGCGCCCGGCTCCGCCGCCAACCGGCCCGTACGAGGCGTTTGCCCATTGCTGAGCGGTATAACACGCGGTACCGGCTTGAGGATAAGCCGGCGAATTAGTTCCAGATGCCACAGGCTGGCCCGCGGCATTCCAAGCTGCCGGATTTACGACGACTGTGTATCCGGCTCCATTCGGTCCAACGCAATTGGGTGAGCTCAACTCGATCTGTCCAAGCCTCGTACCGTATGGCAGGTAGTCGTTATCTCCATTGCCGGTAGAATTGGCCCACGAAACGCCGTTGTAAGCTGATATTGTGAGGTTTGACGCGCCGCTAAAAGAGTAGCGCAGCTTGGCCAGTTCGGTGCCAACTTTATGTTGCTGGCCCACATCGTAGGTTTCAGCACCTTGGTTACAGTCGCTGACGTCGAGGCCTGCGATGGTGTTGCTAGTGCTCGGGTTGGTGTAGCCGTTCGAACACAAATAGGGCGGGTTAACGGAGCCAACCGTCACGTTTCCTGGGCGACCAGACTGGAAAGTATTTCCGACAAGTGATCCTGTTTCGCCGCCAATTCCAGCTTCGGCTACGTAACCGAGCTTATCGTACGTTCCGGCGAAAGCAAGCGCTGACGATGATAGTCCAAAACCACCGGCCTGCTGCTGGAAAGCATAATAAGGTCTTGCGGTTGGGTTCAGTAAGTGCATATTGACAGCGCCGGCGATGGTGTCACTACCGTAGAGGCCCTGAGCTCCAGAACCGTAGGTGACGTCGACGCCATCGAGCGCGCTCACTGGAGAATTGGCGAAGTTATATGTGTCCGGTGCGCCGACCCCAAAGGGCCCGACAGGCCGGTCATCGAGCAATACGCCGGTTTCACTCGCTCCAAAACCTCGGATATCTACAGTGACGTCATCGCCCGGCGACGAGCTCGTACTGACGTTTAGCGCCGGCAAGTGAGAAAGCTGATCAGTGAAACGTATTTGGCCTGTGTTGACAACGTTCTGAACGCTAACGTTCTGCGTGATTGCTGTCGCTGAGCTCAATGCTTGGCCCGTAACCGTCACTCGGCCTAGTGAGCGGATGTCGGAGCGATTCATTGCGGCGATGAGCGCAGCGTTCACGGTAACGGTCGCACCGCTTGCAATATTGACATTTAGTGTTTGCGAGCGTGCGTAGCCCCTGGCAACGACGTCGACCTCATATACTCCTGGCGGCACGCCAGAAACAGAGAAAGTCCCAAAAGCATCAGTAGTGCCAGTTTTTAGGACTTTACCGTTTTGTATCAGCTGAATGCTGGCGCCCTTAATTGGCAGAGCGTTTTGCTGATCGATAACGGTGCCGATAACGGATGACGTCTCGCCTGTTGACGCAACAGAAACGGGAGCACTGTTCGTCGCAGCCTTAGCAGGCGCGTGAACTCCTACCATCACAGCGATTAAGAGCGATGCGAAAAGAAAACTGAGGCTTCGAGGTGACGTATGTCCTGCCCGGAGAAATTTCATTATGGCGGCTCCTCATAACAGAACGCACAGCAGACCCGCGCCGCGTCGCTGCGCAACGGGAAACTGAAATACACCAACGGCGACGGAGCAGCTGTCATCACTTCGCTCTCATCGGGCTATTCTAGTAGCCAAGGCGAGTATAGTTTTGAGGCATTAAGAAAAGGTCAACACAACATTAATACTTCTTAATGTCGCTTACGATGAGTAAGGCAAGGGCGTTAGAGAGTCGGCGTAGCAGTCTGGCGCATGCGTTTTTTTGATGCGTTCAATGCTCTATTGCTTGCGGGTGTTGCACTGGCTGCAAGTTCTTCAGCATTCGCGGCTTCGTTGCCGGACGGGCGAGTGGTGACGCCGATTGGCTTCACGATCCCAGTCGAAGGCTTCGCGACTTCTGCTGCGCTGTCACCGGACAACAAGTTGCTTGCTGTTCTTTCGCAAGATGGTGGTGCTGTCGACGTGATTGAGTTGGGCGAGCATTCAGCGCTCGTTCAGCGTCTTTCAACCGCGTGGGCTACCGGAATGACGTGGACTACCGATGGCTTGTACGTTACGCGTGGTTACTCGGGCAGCATTTCTCGCTTTAGCTATGATCCGACGACAAAAAAGGGTGAGCCGCTCAAAGCGCTGACGGATCTGCAAGTCGGTGGTTTGCTCAACGGCATCGCTGAGGATCCCGCAACCCATCGTCTGCTGGTTGCGCGCACTGCCAACAAACAAGTCGTGATGCTCGATGATAAAACCGGCAACGTTCTCGCTACCCTTGGTACGACTGGGCAGCCCTTTGCTGTCGCGTTCGTTGGCGATGGCGCCTTAGCAACTTTGTACGATTCAGACCACGTTGACGTGTGGCGCAATACAAACAGCACGCCTGTGCAGATCGCAACTGGCCCACATCCGACCCAGTTGCTCATGCACAACGCGACCGCGTACGTCGCCAATGCAGACGGCCATGACGTCGTTGCAATTGACGGCCAGTCACTTCGCATCAGCCGGCGCATCGAGCTTGGGCTTACTGCCGATCCACCACCCGGTCAGACTCCCTCCGGAATGGCCTTATCAAATGATGGCAAGCTGCTTTTTGTAACTGAGTCGGGCTTCAACGACGTAGCCGTTGTGGATTTGAGTACCGGTCGCGTGGTCTCGCGTATTCCAGCTGCCTGGTATCCCACCGATGTTGTTTTCTTGGCTCACACGAGCATCGATAAAGATCCGCGCATGAAATCTCAGCTCTTTATCGTGAGCGCTATGGGTTTGGGGCCTCAGCCCAACCCCGGTTCTGAGTGGGATGGCGTCTATACCGGCATCGTGCAGCACATCGTGATTGAGCCCAATATGTATGCCACGTGGTCGGCAGCCGTCGCGCGCAACAATCGGTTCTCAGCGCCGCCAAAACAGCTCTCCGCACTTCCGCCGATCAAACATTTTGTCTTCATCGTGAAAGAGAACAAGCACTTCGATGAAGTGTTTGGTGATATGCCTGGCGCCAACGCAGATCCAAACTTGCTGGTCTATGGTCGAAAATATACGCCAAACGCGCACTCGCTCGCCGAGCAGTATACGCTGTTCGATAACTTTATGGGCGACGGCGACCGCAGCGATTTCGGCCACTCGTGGACGACGCAAGCGATGGCAAATGACTATCTCGAGCGTAACGTACACACGGTTGATGATGCGGCATCAGCGGCAGATCCTCGGGTCGCGGGTTCGATCTGGCCGATCCCGCTTGCCGGCGAGGATCGCATCCCGATCGCCGTTATGAACTTCGACTGGTTCAAAGATCTGTATGACTTGCCAGCACAGCCACGTGTCAACGTAAGCGCGGTGTTTGGCCCACGAGGGCAGCTCTTGAACGAACTGCAAAGCAAGCACATTTCTTTCCGCGTCTATGGCGAGCAGATGACGATGATGCAAAACGGTGCGATCTGGTCAGGCCTGTCAAACCACGCTGATCGCGCTTACCCCGGCGCGCATATTGATTTTGACACGCTGGACACAGTTCGCGCGCAACTCTTTCTCGCTGACGTCCAAGCGCACGGACTTGCTAGTTACTGCTATCTAACGTTGCCGACAAATCATACCGCTGGAACAAGAGCCGGCTTCTACACGCCGGCCTCGTACGTCGCTAGCAACGATGCTGCGCTTGGATTGATCATTCAAGGTCTCTCAAAACGACCGGAGTGGCGCAATACGGTTGTGTTCGTTACGGAAGACGACCCACAAGGAACTGGCGATCATCTCGACGCTCGCCGCATGCCAGCGTTCTTGGTGGGACCCTTCGCCAAGCGCGGTTTTATCGACCACACGCGTTACAGCATCCCGTCCGTGTTGCGCACGGTTGAGGTTCTGTTCGGTCTTAACCCGCTGAACATCTACGACAGTGCAGCAACGCCTTTGACCAATGCACTGGCGTCAAGCGCTCTCGTTAAGCCGTATCATGCTATTGCTGCAAACATTGCGATGCAAAAGAACCCAGGAACACTGAAGAGCGTTTCCATAGAGTTGGATGGTCCGAGCTCGCTTGAAATTCCGCGTCAGGAATGGATTTCGATGAAAGGCGAGGCTTCATACCAGGCCCATCTGAGCTACCTACGCTCGTTGGGCCAGCAACCAGTTGTCACCGCCGACAGTGACGACGATGGCGGTCCTTAGTTAACCGAATCGTCCGGTGATATAGTCCTCGGTTCGCTTGTCTCGCGGCGTCGTAAAAATCTTGGATGAGCCGTCAAACTCAATGAGTCTGCCTGGCTCTCCCTCTTCAGCGAGCATGAAGCCGGTATAATCGGAAACCCGTGCAGCC
Organism: Candidatus Eremiobacteraceae bacterium; assembly: GCA_051986115.1. Lineage (GTDB taxonomy): Bacteria > Vulcanimicrobiota > Vulcanimicrobiia > Eremiobacterales > Eremiobacteraceae > JAFANK01. Next base: position 3,199 of record JBPYDX010000295.1, on the reverse strand, counting down.
TGCTGCATGTTGTGTGTCACAATAACAAAGGTATACGTGCCTTTGAGTTCCCGCATCAGATCTTCTATTTTTGTGGTCGAAATCGGGTCGAGCGCGGATGCGGGCTCATCCATCAAAAGCACTTCGGGCTCGACCGCGAGCGCTCGAGCGATGCACAGCCGTTGCTGCTGACCGCCGGACAGCGAGGTGCCAGAGTGATGCAGCTTTTCTTTGACTTCGCTCCACAGAGCCGCCTTACGCAAACTTTGTTCCGCGATCTCGGCCAGCTCGCTGCGCTTGTACGCATGATTAGTGAGCTTGACGCCTGAGAGCACGTTATCGACGATCGACATCGTAGGAAATGGATTGGGCCGCTGAAAAACCATGCCGATGCGCTGCCGCATTGCCGTCGGGTTGACTCCTGGCTCGTAAAGATTCTGCCCGTCGAGGCGCACCTCGCCCTCAACGTGAGTTCCGGGAATGATTTCGTGCATGCGGTTGAGGCAGCGTAGCAAGGTTGATTTGCCGCACCCTGAGGGGCCAATGAGCGCTGTAATCGCGCCAGGCTCAAAGCGCATCGACACATCGGCGACCGCGCAGTGAGAGCCATAATAGGCGCTAAGATGTTCGGTTTGCAGGGACTTTTCCGGTGCCTGGTCGTTGGTGTTCATCGCGCTACCCGAGCTGGGAAGATCAACCGGGCGGTTATGTTCAGTATGAAGACAAAAACGATTAGCACAAGTGCGCCGCCCCAAGCAAGTTGTTGCCAATCTTTATATGGTGATATTGCATACTGAAATACCAGCAGAGGCAGTGCCGCCGTCGGGCCATTGGGGTTCGTCGTCCAATATTGACTGCCAAACGCGGTGAAAAGCAGTGGGGCCGATTCACCCGTCACTCGAGCTATTGCCAGCAAAGCGCCGGTCACGATGCCGGCGCGCGCGCACGGAACGGTAACCAGCACTATGGCCTTCCATGAGTCGATTCCTAGTGCAAGCGCCCCTTCACGAATGGCTGGGTTGACAAGTCGCACTGCCTCTTCTGTGGTACGCACAACGATGGGCAACATAATGATAGCCAATGCAACAGCAGCCGAGATTGCCGAGAAGTGTTTTTGCGGCACAACCACAATCGTGTATGCAAAGACTCCAATTGCGATTGACGGTACGCCAGTGAGGACGTCGCTAAAGAAGCGCACAGCATCGGCGAGCCGCCCTTTGCCCAAAAGCGCGAGATAAATGCCGCTCATGACACCAATAGGAATGGCAAGCAGCGATGCCATGGCAATGATTTCGATCGATCCGATAATGGCGTTGGCGACGCCGCCGCCAGTCATGCCCACGGGCGTCGGCAGTTTTGTGAAGAACGGGATGTTGAGCGCCGGCCCGCCGCGCTGGATGACGTAGATAACGATCAGCGCGAGGAGTGCGGCTGATAGCCCGGCACACAACCAGGTGATCGCTATCATAAAACCATTCCACGCTTGGCGCACTGGTAGTGACATTACGCTCGCCTCTGTACGGGGCCGCGCACACTGCGCACGAGCATACGCGCGAAGATATTGACGACCATGCTAAGGATGAACAGCAGCGATCCGATCCCGACAAGCACGGCCAGATACTGTTGCCCTGTCGCTTCGGTAAACTCGTTTGCAAGAACAGATGCGAGCGTATATCCCGGCGCAAACAGCGACAGTGATATGGCCGGTTTGTTGCCGATCACCATGACGACCGCCATAGCCTCGCCAAGAGCACGGCCCAGCGCCAGCACCATCGCGCCGATGATACCCGATCGCGCATACGGAATCACTGCCCGCGTAAGCATCTCCCATTTGGTAGCACCCAACGCCAGCATCGCTTCGCGCTGGTCCCGAGGGACGGCTTCGAAAATATCGCGACTAATTGCGGCTATCGTTGGCAAAATCATGATGGCTAACAAAACTCCTGCCGTGAGCAGGCCAACGCCGTAGAAGTACCCTTGAAATAACGGCAAAAAGCCGAGTGTGCGCGCCAAGGCCGGCTCAACGACGTTGCGCATGACCGGCGCCAGCACAAACAAACCCCAAATGCCATAGACAACGCTTGGTACCGCCGCCAACAGCTCGATCAGCATTGCGACCGGGGTAGCCAGCCGCCGTGGAGCGATTTCCGCTAACAACAGAGCTGCGCCAATGCCCACAGGTGCTCCGAGCAGCAAAGCGATCGCCGATGTCACAAGCGTGCCATAAATAAATGACAGCAACCCGAAGTTGCCGTTGCTAGGATCCCAATGAGCGCTACGCAGCGCTGCAAACCCAACGGTCTTCACCGCGGGCCACGCAGAGATGCACAGCGTTACAAATAACGCGAGGACAGTTAACAACACGATCCAAGCGGCGGCCGCAAACAAGCCCAGAACGATTCGATCGCTCCAACCGCTCGTGGTCGTACGCCAGATTCGAGGCGCTGTCTGTGCGCTCGACGTCATCACCAGATCTGCGCTATCGCGCGACATCGACTGTTGTTGCACTTACATTACTAGCAGTAGTTTCAAAAGAAAGGCGATGCGCAGGTTTGTCACCTCTTGACGCACCGCCTCCCACGATCTTTGTGGTTGCTCGCGCGGCTTACGTCTTAATGCTCGCGAGCGCTTTGTCTGCTTCAGTTTGGACGTTGGGCGGCAAACCCACGTACTTTACGTTGGTCGCGTAGCTTTGGCCACTCGTAACGACCCAGCGGAACAACGAAACTAGTTCCTTACCTTTTGTAGCGTCGGACTGGTTCTTCCAAAGGAGCACCCATGAGTAGCCGGCGATGGGATAGCTGTCAGCTCCGGGCATGTCGACGATTGAGTAATCGGATGGGTTCACGTTGGGTTTCTTTGCTGCCGCATTGCGCACTGCGTCGACGCTCGGGAGAACAAACGCCCCCGAAGAGTTGCGCAGCGCTGCGTACGTAATGTTGTTTTGCAGCGCGTAGGCAAGCTCGACGTATCCGATCGCGCCAGGTGTGTTGCCGATCTGGCCCGCCACGCCCTCGTTGCCTTTGGCACCAACCGCTGATGCAGCCGGCCAGCTAACAACCTTCGCGTTGCCAACTTTTGTCTTCCATTCGGGGCTAATTTTGCTCAGATAGTCCGTGAAGATGTAGGTCGTGCCACTACCGTCAGCGCGGTGGACGACGACGATGGAAAGATTCGGCAAATTGGCGCCCGGGTTCAATTTTGCGATTGCCGGGTCGTT
>JBPYDX010000294.1:0-8456 GCA_051986115.1 Candidatus Eremiobacteraceae bacterium | reverse complement strand
TTGGGGATGGTCGACGATGAATTCAACGCCGGCGCGCGAGGCTATTATGGAGCGCCTGCCGGCAACACTTGAGCTTATGGGGATTTCCTACGCCGTTGCAATTTTGCTAGGCGTGGCGCTCGGAATTTTGGCGGCGGTTAAGCCGTATTCGCTTATTGACTATTTCGTTACCACGCTTGCATTTTTTGGCTTCTCGATGCCGATCTTTTGGTTTGCGCTCATGCTGCAGATGCTCTTCGCCGTCAAGGGCATTCATTTGCAAGCATTCGGCTATGCATTGAATTACAACACGCCGTCGGCCGGCATGACGTCGACCGAGGGCGGTGGTTTCCTCGATCGCGTGCAGCACCTCATTTTGCCGGTCACCGCGCTCACGTTACAGTTTCTGGCGACTTGGTCTCGCTTCACTCGCGCGTCAATGCAAGAAGTCTTGCACACCGAGTACATGCGCACTGCCGCGGCGAAAGGTTTGCCGTTCATACGCATTTTGCTCAAGCACGGCCTCAAGAATGCGCTGATGCCGGTTGTAACCATCACCGCGCTCTCGCTGCCGGGACTCTTTAGCGGAGCAATCATTACCGAAACGATTTTTGCCTGGCCTGGCATGGGTAGACTTTTCATCACCGCGCTGCAGCAAGAAGACTTCTCATTGCTCATGGCCTACCTTGTGCTCAGTGCGGTCTTAGTGGTGCTGTTTAACCTCATCGCCGACTTAACGTACGGCTGGCTCGATCCGCGCGTGAAATACGATTAGGACACACAATGGCATACGTTACTGAAGCACTTCCGCAACCGACCGTCACGCCGAGCTACGACGAAGAATACGTCCACGAACGGCATCAGACGTGGCGCAAGTTCAAGCGCCATCGTCTGGCGCTGACCGGCGCAGGCGTCCTCATCCTCATGGTGCTCGCGGCAGTCTTTGCTCCCTGGCTGTCGCATTTTGATCCCAACGCGATTGATACGAATTGGCAAGGCACGCCGCTTGCGCCCGGACAGTTCGGGCACTGGCTTGGAACCGATGAGATCGGGCGCGATCTGTATACGCGCATCCTGTTTGGCGCGCGGATTTCATTGACGCTTGCGTTCTCGGCGGTTGTCATCGAAGTGTTGTTGGGCACGCTGGTAGGATCGGTTTCCGGCTACTACGGCGGTTGGGTTGACAGTTTGCTCATGCGCCTTACGGATACGTTCTTATCAATTCCGCTCTTGCCGTTTTTGCTCGTCGTTACAGGAATTGTTGCAACCACATCGAGCAAGGCGGCGCTGAATATCGGCTCGATTATTATCATCATCAGCGTGTTGACGTGGATGAACGTTGCGCGTCTCGTGCGCGGTTCATTTTTGAGCCTGCGAGAAAAAGAATTTGCCGAGGCTGCGCGCGCTATCGGCAGTGGCGATGCGCGCATCGTGCTGCGTCACTTGCTGCCGAACGCCATCGCACCCATCGTTGTGCAAGCAACGCTCGATGTTGGCAATGTCATTTTGCTCGAGTCTGCCCTGTCATTCTTGGGCTTTGGCATTCAACCGCCAACTGCATCCTGGGGCAGTATGCTCGCCAACGCACAGGAGAACATTTCGATCGCACCGTGGGCTGCGATTTATCCAGGCCTTGCGATTTTAATCACTGTGCTCGCTGTTAATTACATGGGTGACGGCCTGCGCGATGCGCTCGATCCCAACATTCAGTAGGCGAAGCAGCGGGTCGTCCCAAATAACGCTTTAGAGCGCCGAATGCTCGCCCAGGTGGCGGAATTGGTAGACGCGCTAGTTTGAGGGGCTAGTCGGGTAACACCGGTGCAGGTTCGAGTCCTGTCCTGGGCATAACGTTTCTAGCATGGAATTTGCGATCGGAATCGACCTCGGCGGTTCTCATACCGCCGCTGGCGCCGTCACACCTGACGGTACCATCATCGCTCAAGCCGAGCGAGATCTCGCGACGCTTGATCCAGCGCACGTCGTCGATGAAATCACTGTCGTTGTGGATCAAGTGCTCAATGCAGTCAACCCGAAGGACTGTATCGGCATCGGCATTGGATCGCCCGGCAATATTGATGAGCGAAGCGGCACTGTCAACTTCAGTCCCAACTTTGGATGGTATGATGTGCCGCTCAAAGCGCTGCTCGAAAAGCGCATCAAGCATCCGATCTACATTCTCAACGATGCGCGCTGTGCAACGCTGGGGGAGTATCTCTACGGCTCAGGCAAAGGCGTTGCCGAATTTGCGCTCATCACTTTAGGTACAGGAATCGGCGGCGGCTTTGTTTCCGGCAGCCGTCTCATCTTGGGCGAAGCCATGGGTGCGGGGGAAGTTGGCCATCATGTCATACGTCCGACGGACGGTTTCATCTGCGGTTGCGGTAAGCGCGGCTGCTTTGAAGCCCAGGCGTCGGGAACAGCGCTCTTACGTCACGCGCTAGCGGTCGCTCCATCTTTTCCACGCAGCACTTTGCTAACGCGTAAACCGCAAGAAAAATGGGGCAGCAAGATGATACGTAAAGCCGTCGCAAAGGGCGACGAGCATGCTGCCGCTGCCTGGAAAGACTGGATGGCTGACTTGGCACTTGGTGTTTCCAATATCATCTCGTTTACCAATCCAGCAGTCATAGCACTCGGTGGTGGGGTCGGTCAAACTGACGAAAAGCAGCTTGCACAGCCGCTCAAAAAGCTCGTTGACGAGCAGACTACCATGGTGCCAAAGGGCATCACGCAAATCGTTTCGGCTCATCTTGGAAATCAAGCCGGCTTGATCGGCGCTGCCGCCTTGGCGCGCCTGGGGGGCTCGCGTCAGTTGGTAAAACCTCTCAACGGTGTCGCCACGCAGTCAAAGATCAAAACTTAATCGGGAGGCATTATGAAGCAAGCTCGCTACGTCGTTCTTGCTGTTTGGGTTGTTGCTTTAGTCGCCTGCAGTAAGGGGACTTCAGTGCCCGGATCGATTGCAACATCCGCGCAAACGGCTGCTCCGCAAAACACGACAAACTTCCCGCTCTATCACGACAGTGACGTCGTTGCATCAAAGCAATTCTCGCAAACAGTCAACGCCGGCCAAGCCTCCGCTGGCATCATGGCTAAAGGTTCCGGCACGTATACTGGCAACGAGGTGGTGGCTGGATCCGAAGCTACGCTCTCCGATTTAGAGACCTGGCTGCGCGCACAGGAAAAACAACCACCGACCGGTTACGTCGCGGTTGCTCTGCCGGCCAACCTAGCGAGTGTACACGCTGTTGCCGTCAAGAACGGAATGGATTTCGCCCTCTTCAGGGACCCAAAGAATAACAACCACGGTGTTGTCGTGATGGCGATGGATCCCGCGGTGGCCAACCACAAACTCGGCCCAGCACTTATGTTGGTTTCAAAATATCAGGCGCTGCCGCAAGCGATGCGCAACACCGTAGATTCGCAGCTCAAACAGCGCTACGGCTATACTGCAAGCGAGTTCGTCGAGCCCGGAAGTCCGCTCGGAAGTGCAATCGGGGCGATGAACGACTTCCAAAACAAAAACGAGCGCGCGATTATCATAATCGACGCGACAAAGCAGTAGCTTGTTTTTGCTCAGCTTCTTCCTTGCAATAGCGGCGAGCATTGCGAGCGCGAACCCATTTGCTCAGTTGCACTGGCGCGCCATTGGGCCGGCCGTTTCGGGCGGGCGTATCGCTGCAGTTGCTGGCAGTGATCGCCAACCATATTTATACTATCTCGGCGGTGCCGGTGGTGTTTTCAAAACGACCAATGGCGGCGCATCGTGGACAGCCGTCTTTGCCGACCAAGCGGTGGCGTCGATTGGGGCAATTGCGCTTTCACCCTCAAATCCTTCAGATGTTTGGGTTGGCACAGGTGAAGGTAATCCGCGCGCGGACATTTCCTATGGGCGTGGCGTTTGGCGTAGCCTCGATGCCGGCAAGACATGGAGACACCTTGGCTTAGACGATTCATCTGCAATTACCAAAATTCTGCTCGATCCGACTCATCCGAACACGGCGCTTGTCGCCGCCCTGGGCAATCCATTTGCAGATAACACGCAGCGCGGGGTCTATCGAACCACCGACGGCGGAAAAACCTGGACACGAACCTTGTATCTCGGACCATCGACTGGTGCAAGCGATCTGGCGTGGGATCCCGCGCATCCGAGCGTTGTCTTCGCAGGCATGTGGCAATTTCGACGCAAGCCATGGACAATCATCAGCGGAGGTCCGCTCGATGGCATGTATCGCTCTCGCGACGGCGGCATTCACTGGGAAAAACTTCAAGGCCATGGATTGCCCGCTGGCCTGTGGGGCCGAGTTGGGATTGCTGTAGCTCCCGATCATCCCAACCGCGTGTATGCAATCATTCAGTCGAAATCCGGCTATGTGTGGCGATCAGATGATGGCGGCAAGACATGGCAAAAAACCCCTGCTGGCTCCATTGTCGACGAACGCCCTTTTTATTTTACGCATCTTTGGGTCGACCCGACCAATCCCGATCACGTCTACTCCACGTCGGTCGACCTGTCACAAAGCTTTGACGGCGGGAAGACATTCAAGGCAATTGAGAATGCCGAAAATGTTGACTATCACTCCATGTGGTTCTCAAGCGACGGCCAGCGCATTCTTGCCGGCCACGATGCTGGCTGGGCGTTATCAGTCGACCGTGGCAAGGATTGGGATTGGCGCCTGAACCTTGCCATTGGCCAGACGTACCACGTCGGCTATGATTTGCAAAATCCATACCATGTCTGCGGCGGTTTTCAAGATGCCGATTCGTTTTGTGCGCCTTCGAATAGCCTTGCGACGGAAGGCATCCTCAATCGCGATTGGATTGCACTCAACCAGTCAGACGGAACCTGGGTATGGCCCGATCCGCTCGATCCAAACATCGTTTGGAATGACACTTACTTTGGTGACCTTGGGCTGTTCGATGGTCACTCGATGCAAGAGGCAGATATCTCGCCATTCCAACATGACTTCGACGCAATCGGCACGTACGGTTCGCCATACCGGTTTGGTTGGGAAGCCCCGATCGCGTTTTCGCCGCAAGATGGCCATGTCGCATATTTCGGCGGCAACGTTTTGTTCTCAACCAATGACCGAGGCCAGCACTGGCACGTCATCAGCCCGGATCTTACGCTCAACGATCCAGCGCACGAACAGGTGTCAGGAGGTCCGATTACAATCGAGGGTGCGGGCGCTGAATTTTTTGATCTGATTTTCGACATCGCTCCTTCGCCGATTGCGCCCGGCATGATTTGGATCGGAACGGATGATGGTTTGGTGCAACTCACAAAAGACGGCGGTGCTACGTGGCAAAACGTTTCCGTTAAAAGCATTGGACCGTATGGCCGCGTCAGTACGGTTGAGCCGTCGCGCGTTTCAGCGGGCAAAGCGTACGCTGTAATCGATCGTCATTTGCTCGGCGATCGTACGCCGTATATCTTTGTTACTGAGGATTACGGCCTGACGTGGCGGCGCATTACCAACGGCTTACCCAAAGACGACTACGCCCACGTTGTGCGAGAAGACCCCAAAAACCCCAACATTCTCTATGCCGGTCTTGAGCAGGGGATATGGATTTCTTTCAACGGCGGCGCTAGCTGGCAGAGCCTGCAAATCGACTTGCCGACAAGTTCTGTGCGGGATATCCGAGTACAGCCCAAAGCCAACGACCTGATCGTCGGAACGCACGGTAATTCGCTCTTTATCTTTGACGATTTGACTGTTTTTCAAGATTTTGACAAAGCTAAAGCGGCGAGCTCATATCTTTATCAGCCGAGACCAGCTTTCGCGTGGGCTCTGTGGCAACGAGAACAACCCGGTTGGGGTTTGCAAACGCAACTCGGAAATTACTCGGGTGAAAATCCTGAGTATGGCGTTCTCATTTCGTACTATTTGGCCGCCAAAAGCAAACCGGCGCCAAAGATTGAGATCGTTGGGCCAGATGGAAAGATCGAGCGGCACTTGGATGCAGCGGATGGTGTCACAAACGAAGTCGGCGTCAATCGGCTTGCATGGAATTTAACAGGCGATCCGCCGACTTCTTGGAAGGGAACGCCAAAGTGGAACCAAGGGTTGAGCGACGGACCACAGTCTATCCCCGGTCACTACAGCGTTCGCCTGACGGTGGGCTCGGCGACCATGACGCAAAGCGTCGACGTGCTTGCTGACCCGCGAGCAAGTTTTACGCAGGATCAATACGTTGAGCGACACACCTTTATGAGCTCGCTGTTTGGTGAGCTCTCGTCAGTCGATCAAGCGCTCAACACACTCGATTCGCTGCGCACTCATTTGGCGCAGCGCCGGGAGGCGGTAATGGCGAGCGCTGGATCGTCATCGACGCTTTTGACGGCGCTCGACAACGCCTCGAAAACGTCAACGACAATTTTCCAAAGTCTTACATCCAACCCACAAGCAGATCAGGACGCTGACTTTTTGCCAGATCAAGTGCGCGAGCGACTCTTGTACGTCATCAGCGCGATCAATTCACCGCTGGGCATGGGCACCGGAAGCTACGGCGCATCATATCTTGGTCCGCCGCTGCCGGCGCAATACAAGGAAGCAGCCGAAGTCCGCGGGCTGTACGACACGCGGATGGCGGTTTACGAAAAATTCTTAAAGGAAGATATCGCGGCGCTCAACGGCGCCTTACGCAAAGCGGGTTACGCGGCAGTCCTGTAAACAACGTGGTAGCCGTGGCGAATGGCAACCAGATAGCATGCCGAGCAGATCCGAAAACGTGGTTGTAGTTGCGCGCCTAAGCTCACGTACAGTTTCGAACGTTTAGGGTCTTCACGGCAAAACGCGCATTGGTCTGTCATATGAGTCCTCGCTGTCATGGCTGCTCTTATGACAGGGTTGCGACGCGCAGCGTGACGCCTAAGCGAGCGATGAGACAATTATCACAGCGCTGCAAGGCGATCGATCATCGACACGGCAGTGGCCTCGTGTTCTGGTTTCATCATGACGCTGCGCAGCACGGTGCAGTGATCTTGGTCCCATATGACTTGTGGGAGTGCAAGGGCGCCCATTGGCTTGGGCATGTGCCACTTCGCCAAGTAAAGAGGATGGCGGTCGTGTTGGCATTGAGCAAATATCGCTTCGCTGCGAGCACTCACAGAAGAAGATTGGACGTATTGGTGCTGCGGCATCGGTGCAAGAGTGACTATGTCGAGTTCTGGTTTGGTCACCGGGATGAGCGATTTGTGATTGCAAGTTGACTCATAGGCCCGCAGCGCAGCTGTGCGTGACGCCAGCAGTGAAGCACCCAAACCTTGTGCGGTCAACGGCAGACACCGAAGGGTCGCCCACAGAGCGGCTGCTGCAGCACCTGGGCGCGAACACTCCAAGGAGATCTCACCAAGATGCAATTCCTTTGAGGTGAAGTAGGTATACGGAGAAGCGTGTTTGTACAACGACCCGACACTTGGATCCGCAAACAAGATCGCGCCGCAACCATATGGCTGTAAACCATGCTTGTGGGGATCGACGACTATTGAATCGGCTTGCGAGATAGCCTGCCAAACCCCCCGATCGAGTTGCGCGTCCGGCTGATCCGCGAGCAAAGCAAAAAACCCGCCGTACGCCGCGTCGACGTGTACGCGCCAACCGTGCCGTCGCGCGATGCGCACCACCTGGTCAATCGAATCGATAGCCCCGGTTGCGGTAGTGCCCGCAGTGACAACAACCGTTCCGACTTTATCTGTTTCACGCAGTGAGCCGAGTGCGTCAAGGTCGATTCCCCCACGCGCCGTGACAGGCACAACGATTGCGTTCACGCCCAGCAACTCGCACATGCGAGCGTGCGTGTAGTGCGCTTCGCTTGAGAAAACAATCGACTTACCGGGGTGCAGGCGCGACGCAACCCACAAGGCTTCCAGATTAGCAATAGTGCCGGACGACGTTAGATGGCCGAGGTATGGGGCGCCAATTGCAAACATGGCTGCGAGCTGGTCGATGCACTCGCGTTCTAATTGCGCTGTCGCAGGGCCGCCGTCTAATGCATGATTGTTTGGATTGATTCGAGCGGTCATCGCATACGCTATCAGCGCGATGGGATGAGGCGGCCGTAACATCTGGCCGGCATAGTCGGGATGGAAAAACGGATAGTTGTCTTTTAGCCGCTCGGCAAGCTCGTCGATCGCTTTGGCAGCAGCGTTGGTATCCACCTCAAGACTTGGGTGCCGTTCAAATGGCCGATAGATTGCTTCCCATTTAGCGATGCCATCGAAGCCGCGATGCAAAAGCTCGCGAAACTGATCCTCGGTCACAAGCTGGAAGGCGAGTTAGTCGCCGATGGGTGCGAAGAGTTCGTCGAGATCTTCGCGCGTCAATGATTTCGCAAACGCAGAATCAGAGGCAACGACAGAATCGGCCAGGGCCTGTTTGCGCCCTTGAAGCGCCTGAATTTTTTCTTCAACCGAGCCTAAGGTAACGAGGCGATAGGCAGTCACCGGTTTGGTTTGACCGATGCGGTGGGTACGG
>JBPYDX010000293.1:0-6559 GCA_051986115.1 Candidatus Eremiobacteraceae bacterium | reverse complement strand
ATCGATCGGCCTCAACGCGCGGCGCTCCCGGATGACATCGGCTCACTTCTCATCCGCTCTCCGTTGGGAGTTGTGATCGTCGACCGCCGGTACGACATCCAAGCGATCAACAACGCTGCGCGCGAGTTTTTGAGCATTCGTACTGTCGGCATCGGCGAGGACCTCATTCACCTGATTTCGCCAATGCATGGGGTTGACATCCGCAAAGGAATCGATGCAGCATTTCGCAACGAACGCCCGCCCCAGGCAGGCATCGAACTTGAGATGACGAGCGATGCAGGTGAGCAGCGCGACATACGCATCATGAGCTACCCTGGGCGCAACCCAGATGGCGGCTCGGTAGATGCGGTGATCCTACTCGTTACCGATATTACTGAAACGCACGCGACGCGAAAGAAAACGGAAACGGAACTCGCTACGCTACGTTCGCAAATCGAGCGCATGACAGCAGAAAAACAAGAACTTGTGGAGCGACAAAAATCCCTGATCGATGCGAACGGCGAGTTGACGAAAGCCAACGTAGAGCTCCTCGCTAACAACGAGCGGCTGGTCATCAGTGTGGAGGAGGCGCAATCAGCCACCGAAGAGATTGAAACACTCAACGAGGAGATGCAAGCTACTAACGAAGAGCTTGAAACGGTCAACGAAGAGCTGCAAGCGACCGTTGAAGAGCTCAACACGACCAACGATGAACTCGAAGCCCGCACCATGGAGCTCCAGGACCTAGCGGTCATTCGCGAGGCGCAACGCCAGGCAAGCGAAACGACCCGCGAAGATTTGGCAGTCGCGCTCAACCTTGTCGAAGACGCTGTCGCTGCGCTCGACCCTGCCGGCACCGTTCTGTTCGCTAACGAGGCTTATCGCCAGCTTGAAGCCGCAGCCGCGAGCGGTAAGGGTACCTTTTTGCTGGGGCAGCGTCCAGCGCAGCTATCTGAGATTGCGCTTGCCTCGACAAGCGGCCAGCCAAGTGAAGTAGGATTTCGCATGAACGGGCCGGACCAATCCGCGGGAGCATATCGCGTAACGACATGGACAAATTCGCGTAATGGAGACAAGCGAACGGCGATCCTCCGGATCCGCCGAACGGACGGCTAAGCAACAAGCGCGCGCACGGCCTTTGCCGCTTAGTCACGGCGAGGACCCGCTCGGCTCGATCACAGCCCAATTGCAAACCCTGCTGGGCGTCGATGCTGCCGCGTTGCTGTGGTGGCACGAAACGGCACGCGCCTTGGTGATTGCAGATATCGCATGGAAACGCGGGATTCGTCTTAACAGAAAGGCGCTGCCGCTTGCCGCCGCCTACGAAGCTTTGCACAACAAGCTCCCTATCTTCGGCGCAAGAGGTTTACAAGACGAGAGCACACGCTCTGCAGGTCTTTTGTCAGTACTTGCAGTTCCGATAGCTAGCCGCGACCAAACCTATGGCATTCTAGCGGCATACCATCACGCGCCTCGCGTTATCGATCGCAAGTCATACGAGCAGAGCAGAGCTTTGGCCCAAATAGTTGCGACGCATCCACAAACAATCGCGCAGCACATCCTGCCAATCGTGCAACAAGACGAAAGCGCTGCCATTCGCGAAACGGTATCGCAGATCGTGCGCTCACCAAGCGTACGCGCAAGCTGGGCCGCGCTTGCCGAAGGCGGCCGGCGACTCACAGGCGCAGACGCTGCAATCGGCATCTCCATTGACGAGCGTGGCATCAGCAAAATTCATACCATGGTGCTTCCTGATAACCGCGGATTGCCCGAGCTCAGAGAGATCTCGCGCAGGCATATGGTCCTGCGCACTTTGTCTACGGGGACATTTTCGTTGCAAAGTGAGGTCGCCGAATTCTTGCAAGGCCTCGGGTTGCCCCAAGACATTCTCCTGCGTTCGCTCGTCGCTTTGCCCGTGGGGGCTAAGAGGGCACCCCACGGTGTGCTCGTTTTGGCCTGGGCTCGACCTGGAAGCGCCAGTCCCTCACGAATCGCCATCGGCGAATCGCTCGTGGCGCACGCGGCCGTCGCGCTCGAGTTACGCAGCACTCATTCCGAACTGCTCAACAAGAGCGCGGATTTCCAAACCTCCCAGCGCCGTCTTGAGTTCATCGTCAGAGCAGGGCGCGAGCTCAACGAGAGCCTGAACGTCCGCTCGGTGCTCGATCGGATTGCGCAACTTGCCGTGCCCGAGATTGGCGACTTCTGCACGGTCGATCTTATCAAAGATGGAATTGTGCACAAGTGCGCTGCGTGCGCGACGAAGGACAGCGAGCGACTCTCTTGGGTTCGAGACCTGTGTGCCTCGACGCCGCCCTACGAATGCGATGAATCTGGGTTGCCAGTTGTTTTAACGACCGCGATATCCGAATCGTATAGCAACGTGCCGCAACAGCTGAACCAGTGTTCAGATGAAAGGCAGAGCCGTCCACTGCGTCTACTCAATGGCATCGGAATGAAGTCGTCGCTTAGTGTGAAGATGATGTCGCACGGGCAAGTCCTCGGTATCATCACCGTTGGATCCACGGAAAGCAATGCTTTTGGGGACATGGAGGCACTGGTTTTCGACGATTTCGCGAGCAGGGCGGCCCGTGCTCTCGAGCATGCAAACATGTACGAACGCGAGCGCAACGTAGCAAACGTGTTGCAAAATGCCCTGCTCCCAAGCGAGCTGCATCCCGCCCAAGACGTACGCTTGGAACATCTTTATGAGCCTGCCCCAGGTACTGCGCTTATCGGCGGGGACTGGTATGATGCTTTCCCGGTTGGCGAGCACAAGCTCGGCTTGTCGATCGGTGATGTAGCTGGGCACGGTGTGGGCTCGGCCGTGACTATGAATGTCGTTCGTCAATCGATCCGCTCAATCGCGCGCGAGAGTTCGGACCCGCAATACGTCCTCACCCACGTTAACGGCTTGCTCAAACTCGAACCCCATCCGTTTGTGACGTGCATTTACGGGATCGTCGACACTCGCCAATGGACGTTTCGTTACGCGATCGCAGGGCACACACCGCCGATCATCGTCCAGGGACGCGACGCCGTCAGCGTGCTGCCGTTTGGCGGGGTTCCGCTTGGGCTGGGCGTCAACCATTGGCCGACGGTCGAGGTGCCGTTGCGCCCACAAGATGTCCTCATACTCTATACCGACGGCGTTGTTGAGTTCTCGCATGACATCAAGCATGGTGAGGAGCGATTTCACAACCAAATCCGCAGTCTGGCAAACCGGGGCGAGCTTTCTGCATCAACTTTACTCGCCCGCACTGTTGATGGCAGCAAGACCAGCGACGACGTGGCTATTTTGATTGTCAGGGTGGAGGGGGCACCGGCGCTCGACGTCACGGTACCAGCTCAGCCCGAGAACTGCTCCCTGCTGCGTCACCGGCTGCGACAATTTCTCGATCTCTGTCCGCTAAGTGAGGATCAACGGTTTGACCTGATTGTAGCGTGCGGCGAGGCAATCACCAACGCAATCGAACACCCGGAGGCGCGCAGCAGCCATGATGTCCGGATGCGCGCACGGATGTCACCGACGCGCGTGACGGTACGCATTGAGGACACTGGGCGCTGGCGTCGCAGCGAATTCCCGCCGCATCGTGGTCGCGGAATCCCCCTTATGCACGCACTCGTCAGCGACGTAAAACTGTGGACGGACCACGGTGGCACCATCGTTGAGCTGAGCCAATCCTTTCCGGCCTTGGTCGCGCCGATCGAAGAACCCATCTTCGCGGCGACGTCGCACAACTAAAGGAGGGCCAAAGATGATTACTACCTCGACTGCTTTCCATCAAACGGTCTTCCCAGCCATTCGTTATCTTGACGCCCGGGCAGCCATCGCTTGGCTCGAAAACGCTTTTGGAGTGACGCGGCACGTCGTGTACGATGCGCAAGACGGATCGATCGCTCATGCTGAGCTTGAAATTGCCGGCAACCTGATCATGATCGGAAGCGAGAAAAATGACGATAGTCCGCTGCGTTCGCCCAAAGAGGTCAGGGCAATTACTGGCTCAGTTTATGTAGTCTTGCCAGATGAAGCGTCGATTGAAGCCCTTTTCGAACGTGCCAGGTCGGTTGGTGCTCAAATCCTTGAAGCGCCTTATGACACTGGCTACGGATCCCATGACTTTAGAGCATATGATCCCGAGGGTCATCTCTGGAGTTTCGGAACGTATGCGCCGGAGGTGCCGGCAGACAACTAAAAGGTTATTGGTGGCTCTGCAGGACCTGAATCATTACAATTAAACGAGCGTCGGGATCGCATCACTAAGCTGATGCGGATCATAGAACCTGGACGAACAACGATACCTGGCACACACTCTGCGCCAAAGCCGTTTTTCGAAGCGACGACGACGTAGCGCCCAGGCAAGAGGCCCAAAAATGTGAAGAAACCGCCGCCATTGGTGGTTCGTCGCGCCACTGGTGGAAATCGGAATCGTTGTGTAACTCCACGGTCGACGAAAACACGTACGAGCGCACTACGCTGCGCTCCGCCCCGAAACGCATAAACAAAACCGTTGATGTTACCGCCGACGTCGTCCGCTCGTAACGGTGCCGCAGCAATCAAGCAGAAGATGACGCAAAGTGCAAATTTCTTGAATGTGCTCAAAAGCATCATCTTTACTTCGGCCTCAGTCTTGCCAACACCCAGCTTTTCCAATGTGCGGAGGTTCCTGATCCGGGCGCACAAACTCCAAGCGAGGTCGCGCTACGTCTGGATACAAAGCACCGCTGCCGGTATTAATGAGCAGCACGCGTTCGCCTGGATCTATGATTCCTTGTTGCCTGAGCTTTGCGGCTGCCGCGAGGGTGGCGCCGCCTTCAGGGCAAGCAAGCACGCCTTCATTTGCTATTAGGTCTTGCTGAAATTTCAGAATCTCGTCATCGTCAACGGCCACAGCGCTGCCGCCGCTTTCATACAGCAATCGTAAAATTAGAAAGTCGCCTAGCGCCTTGGGCACATTGATCCCAAACGCGACGGTCTTTGCGTTCTCCCAAGGCGCAGAGGTTTCGTGACGGTTTTTCCAAGCATCAATGATCGGTGCGCATCCCGATGATTGCACCGCCACAAATCGCGGCAAACGCTTACCTATCATGCCTAGCTCTTGCAGCTCGCCGAATGCTTTATGCATGCCGATAAGACCTACGCCCCCGCCGGTCGGATAGATGATGACATCCGGCAGATCCCACCCAAACTGCTCGGCAATCTCAAAGCCAAGCGTCTTTTTCCCTTCGATGCGATACGGTTCTTTGAGTGTTGAGGCATCGTATATGCTATCCCGGCGTACAATATTTCCTACCACTCGCCCAGCATCACTGATCAAACCATCAACCAGAAAAACATTCGCTCCAGCCAGCGCGCACTGCAGCTGCGCAACAGCAGGTGCCGCCTCGGGCATGACGATGGTGGCTGACATACCCACGCGCGCCGCATACATCGACCATGCACTCCCGGCATTACCGTTGGTCGGCATCGCAAATGCGTGAACACCGAGTTCGCAAGCTCGCGAGATGCCAACGGCTGCTCCTCGGGCCTTAAAGCTCCCCGTTGGAAGCAACCCTTCATCCTTCAGAAATAGTTGTTCAAGGCCAACCGATGCGCTGCTGCGTTGCAACTTTATAATTGGCGTCATTCGCTCGCCAAGCGACACGATAGCATCGCGGTCGCGAACGGGCAGCAGCTCATTGTATCGCCATAGATCTTGCGAGCGCTGTTGAAGCGCTTCCCGTGTCAACGATCGTCTCGCCGCACCAAGATCATAGCGCGCAAAAAGCGGACCTCCGCACTCGCACAGCTGCGCAAGCTCGTCCGGATCAAAAAGCCGGCCGCAGCGTGTGCACTCAAGGTTTTTGAGCGCGCTCGATGTTGGGCGGGTCGAATCGCCGCTATGCACCATGATGCACGAGCGCCTCTTTGGCACAGGCAACCACTTGCTCTCGCAGCTGCGCGGGCTCGACAATTTTGACTTTCGCACCCCAGGCAACAATTTGATGCACGGCAGTTTGAGGCCCTGGAAAAATGACTTTTGCCAGCACGCCCTCGGATCGCTCGTCGTTATTAAGCACGTGCGTCTCCCAGTAGCTCGTCACATCCTCCATCGTCTCTCTCGCGACGCGCAGGATCACAGAAAAGCCGGGCATGCTCTCTTCGTATTTTGTTGTCCACTCGCGCCAAAATGCAACCAAGTCGAAGTCATCGGGCCGAACAAAGCGTTCATCTGTGTCTTCAACATTCAACATGCGATCGGCGCGAAAGGTGCGCATCTCTCCATTAGAGCGCGCAACAAGGTACCACACACCCGCTTTAGCAACCAATCCAAGAGGATCGATGGTACGGGTTGTCACCTTGCGATTTTGATCGCGATAGCGCAAAAGGACGCGTCGGTCTTCCCAAACGGCGACGCGCAGCATCGCTAAGTACTCGCGCGGCTGCGCAGCCTGTTTCCAACGCCTGTGGTCGAGAAACACTCGACCGCGCATAGTCTCAGCGGAGCGCCGCTGCGCATCAGAGAGGGCACCCGCCAGTTTTTCAAGTGCCCCAGGGCGTTGATCCTCAAAACCAATGTCGGAGAGCAGACTATCTCCC
>JBPYDX010000292.1:0-5730 GCA_051986115.1 Candidatus Eremiobacteraceae bacterium | reverse complement strand
GGCGTGCACGGCAGATTTTTCGATGCCGAGTCCTGTTGTGGCATTGCCCTGGGGGTCGATGTCGACGAGCAGAACGCGCTCGCCGCGCCGTGCTAATTCTGCGCTCAAATTAATCGCGGTGGTCGTTTTGCCAACGCCGCCCTTTTGGTTGGCAACTGCGATGACACGCGCTCGTCGCGACGCTTTCACCGCAACCTGTTGATCCGCTTCCGCAACCGCGGTGCCGGCATCTTGCTGAGAGATCACCCCTGTCGGTTCCCTCGCTCTAAATAGTCACGCACAATTGCGCGTAGGTTTTGTGGCGTATTCTTCGTTGGGTCCTCGAGCACGCACTCCAACGCGTGGCGCAGCGCGACTCCCACTCGGCCGTCGCCCCGGAAATCTCTTGGCACGAGCTTCAATTCTTGCATGATTGCGATGACTTCACTACCGTCAATTGCGAGGTCGTTCACGCCAAAGGCGCTGGGGCCTTGCAGCTCGTGATGAACCCGCGCGGCGAAGCGCTCGAGCTCTACAGGATTGCGCTCGGGCAGTCCTGAGGCGTGAATATCAGCTCGGCGCAAAGCGAACAATCCATCGACGTTAGCAGCGCCAACCCGGTTTATGAAGCGCCGTATCGCGGCATCGGTCAGCGTATCGTCCGACGCAAACATGTGGTGGCGAACAAGGTGGGTAACGCGTTCAATAACATCGCCGCTAAAACGCAGCCTTGTCAATATTTGCTTTGCCATCTCCTCGCCCACGAGTTCATGGCGGTAGAAATGGGGACCGGATTTTGTCCGTGGCTTGCCTACGTCGTGCAGCAGTGCGGCAAGGCGCAGCACAAGGTTCGCTGGCGCTTCATCGCAGGCCCGTAAGGCGTGATAATACACAGTATAGCGATGAAACTCGTTTTGCTCGACTCCCCAGCCTTCCAGCAATTCTGGCATCACTTGCGAGAGCGCTCCGACGGTGCGGAGCAGCTCGAATCCAACGCTAGGAAGTACTGCCTTGGTCAAGAGCTTGGTCAGTTCGTCTGCGATCCGCTCCGGTGCAACTGTGTCGATAAGTTGTTCAGCATCACGCATAGCCGCGAGCGTGCGCGGCGTTGGCTCCAAGTTGAAGCGCGCTGCAAATTGCGCACCGCGCAAAATGCGCAAGGGATCTTCAACGAATACTTCATCCTTAAGAATGTCGAGTCGAGCATTGCGCAAATCATCAACGCCGCCGAAGGGGTCCACGAGTGCCCCGCTCGCTAGGTTGCGCGCCATCATGTTGACGCGAAAATCACGCCTGCTTAGATCTTCTTCGAGTGATATGTCTGGCGATGATTCGATGACAAAGTCACGATGGTGAGTGCCGGTTGACTTTTCGCGCCGAGGCAGGGCGATGTCAACCGTCCTTGCATCATGGGTGAACTTAAGAACCCCAAATGAGGCGCCGACCAGCTCAATCGGACCAAGTGGTGATAGTCTCTGTACTATATCGTCATACGGGACAGAAGTAACTAAGTAGTCCGAATCTGGGTGAGTTGGTTGGGGCTTCCCGATCTCCGCTAAAACTTCGTCTCGTACCCGCCCGCCAACGACGTAGACATTGGCTGCACCCAGCGTCTCTACGAGAATCCCATCGATGGACGAGGCTGCCGTCATCGAGGCAGCGGCTCGGTTCCAGGATTAAAATGTTTCAGATGGAACCGTTTCCCGTGAAACACCCGCTGGATCCGTGGTTCGTAACTGGGTTCTGCCAAGGCCAAGCTAGCTTTACTTTCAGTAGAAGCGGTGAGGTTCTCGCCGTGTACTTCGCGCTCAAAGTTGGCGTCGTCGACGGCTCTATACTGCACGAAATTCAATCTTTTTTCGGCGGCATCGGCCGCATCTATGAAGTCAAAACGCGAAAGGCGCCAGGTGCCGAGCGGGAGGTGCAATCGCTCTACTATAGAGTCTCGAAAGCTCGACAACTGCGAACGGTCCTCGATCATTTCCATCGCTTTCCCCTAATGGGGAATAAGGCTAAACAGCTCGAGATTTGGGGCGAACTCGTTGGCCTAAAGCAACGGTTCCGCAAACCACCGATTTCGGAGCTTAGGCGTCTAGCCGAGGCTTTGACCAACGCCCGAGGCGTTATGAAGCCGTTTTAGGCTTTGGCCGTTCCTTGCTGATAAGCCAAGCATGCCGTACGGCCTTTAGCCCGGGCACGAAAACCCGTTGTACCCCTATCCGGCAACCGAAGCGCCTTGCGATCCGCCGTTGCTCCGCTGTAGGTTGCGACTGCTTTCCTTCGTATAATAGAAGCTGGCCGTGCTGACTTAACAGAGGTAGACCCAGTTGCATTGAGCGAGCCGGATCGGCGACAGCACGCATTAGAATAAGACCGGCAGCCTGTCGCAATTTCTCGGTCAACGGGCCAAGAGCGGAGGAACGCAGTAAGGAAACATTAGTTACCTGTAGAGTGCTAACCGCATTTTGAAGGAAGGCGAAGCGCTTTGTCCTTGGCTCAATCAGAACGAAGTTGAGCTTGGGATGCACAATCGCCGCCGCAAGCCCCGGGAAGCCCGCTCCGCTGCCGATGTCAACAACTGGCGACTCCAGGCGCGCGAACCGAAGCGGCGCGAGGCTATCAAGGATGTGAGCAGTTACCAAGCTTTCGAAATCGCGCGCGCCGGTCAGGTTTGTACGCTCGTTTTCTTCAAGCACGAGCTTAGCGAACTTACTAAGGGTCGAAACTTGCTGCGCGGTTGCCACAAGAGCGAGCCCACGCAGACCGACGCCTAGGCTATCGTTCTTTTCTTGAGTCAAACCGCTCGGCCGGCCGGCTTAGCCTCAGCATCTTTGCGAATGTAAACTGCGAGTATCGCGATGTCGGCCGGGGTCACTCCTTGGATCCGGCTCGCATGACCCAATGAAGGCGGCCGCTGTATTGAAAGCTTCTCGCGGGCTTCGCGCGATAGCCCAGGGCAACAACCAAAATTGAATGCTTCGGGGATGCGGATCCCATCAGCCTTAGCCAGGCGTTCGACGGCCGCTGCCTGCCGACGGATGTAACCCTCGTATTTCAGCTGCGTGGTCACGCGTTCTCCGATTTCGTCGCCCGCTGTGCTATCGCCGCACACGTCGGCGTATTGAACCTCTGGCCGTCGCAGCGCGTCCGCAATACGGCTCCCGCGTTGCATCTCCAACTTGTCGGCTATAAGCGGGTCAAGTGCGGTCAATAAAACGCGCTCTCGCTCGCGCTGTATGCTTTCCATGCGCGTTTCAAATTGTTCGAACGTGGCATCGTCGACTAAGCCGACCGAGCGACCAACCGACGTAAGACGCTCGTCCGCGTTGTCGTGGCGCAAAAGAAGCCGGTATTCCGCTCTTGATGTTAGCATTCTGTAGGGCTCGGGGGCCCCTTTGGAAATCAGATCGTCGATCAAGGTTCCGATGTACGAGGATGAGCGCGAAAAAGTAATTTGTTCTCGTCCAAGCGCCCGCTGTGCCGCGTTGATTCCTGCGACGATCCCTTGCGCAGCTGCTTCCTCATAACCAGAGGTTCCGTTAATCTGGCCTGCGTGATACAACCCAGGTACCTTTCGCACTTCAAGGGTCGCCCGCAGCTCGGTCGGCTCGACAAAATCGTACTCAACAGCGTACCCAGCGCGCATCATGACTGCATTTTCAAGCCCCGGAAGCGTGCGAAGCATTGCGAGCTGCACATCTTCCGGCAAAGACGTCGAAAAGCCACCAATGTATGTTTCCTTTGTGTGCCAGCCTTCCGGCTCCAGGAATATCTGGTGACTTGGGTTGTGGGCGAACTTGATCACCTTGTCCTCTATAGAGGGACAGTACCGCGGCCCTATCCCCGCGATCAGGTTAAGGCCGTACATTGGCGATCGATGTAAATTCGTCCGAATAATTTCGTGCGTCGCGGCGTTTGTGTTTGTTATAAAACATGATAACTGCGGCCCGGGAAACGCGGGAGTACTTCGATAGGAAAACATCAGTGGAGTCGCGCTCGGTCTTTGTTCAAATGTCTTTGCGAAATCGATGCTATCACGATGCGCGCGCGGAGGCGTTCCTGTCTTAAGCCTTCCCATACGCAAACCAAGGCGCTGCAGGCTTGCACCCAAACCCATCGCAGGTTGTTCGCCTGCGCGTCCGCCGGGTGCATGCTTTTCACCCGCAAACATTTTGCCGCCTAAAAATGTGCCGGTTGCAATGACAACCTGTCTGCTTGTCAGTTTTGCACCCGACGCGAGGGCCACTCCCGCAACGCCAAGATCGTCAACAAGCAGGTCGACTACCATCCCCTGGCGCAACGCAAGACCTGGCTGCTCCTCAACTGTAGCTTTCATGCGTTGCGAGTAAGCGCGCTTATCAGCTTGCGCGCGCAAAGTGCGCACGGCAGGCCCACGGCTTTCATTTAACCAGCGCGTGTGTAAGAATGTGCCGTCGATGCAGCGACCCATCTCTCCGCCGAGGGCATCGACTTCGCGCACGAGCTGACCTTTGGCGGGTCCACCAATTGAAGGGTTGCAAGGCATAAGACCGATTGTGTCAAGGTTGCCGCTCAGCAACAACGTTCGCGCGCCAATACGCGCACACGCTAAAGCTGCTTCACAGCCCGCGTGACCACCGCCAATGACGATAACGTCCGCATCTGCGTGCATGCAAACCGGTTTCGTCTTGTGCTTAAAGCTGCCCCACTATTTGCCGACGCAGAATCTCGAAAAAATTCCGTCTAAAACTTCATCGGTAACCGTATCACCGGTTACCTCGCCATAGGCCCCAACCGCATCGCGCAAATCCGCCGAAACGAGATCGACTGGCAAGCCGCCATCAATCGTTGTCTGGGCGTGCATCAATGATTCGCGGGCGCGCGTCAGCGCCTCAATCTGGCGCGTGTTCGCCACCAGCGCCCGGTTAGCGTCAAGGGTCCCTCCCCAGCCAACCTGCGCAATGGCACTGCGTACATGAGCAATCGTCTGCGGCCACAACACACTCCCGCTTACGAGTGTGCCCGCACTGCTTGGCTCGCCGTCAGACGCATGCACGCGGCGCAGCTCTTCCAGACCACCGTCGCCTAGGTCGAGTTTATTGCCAACGATGATGCGCCGACCGGTGGCGGTTTGCGCAAGAGCAGCTCGTTCGTCCTTTTGTAGGGGTTTTGAGGCATCGATGACCGCAATGACGAGCTCGGCTTCGTTCAAGGCGCGGCGAGCGCGTGCGACACCTTCAGCCTCGATCGCATCCACAGTCTCGCGCAGGCCAGCTGTATCGCGCAAGCGCAAAACCACACCGTCAACTGCGACACGATCCTCAATGATGTCACGCGTTGTTCCGGGGACCGCCGAAACAATCGCGCGCTCGGCTTGTAGCAAAGCGTTGAGCAGGGAAGACTTTCCGGCATTGGGAGGGCCGGCGATAACGCAGTCGATGCCGTCCCTTAAGACTCGTGCTGAAGCCGCTCCAGTTAAATGAGCATCGATCCGACCGAGCTGGTCGTGAACGCAACGCGCCAGCGCGGTGAGGTCGGGCTCGGACACCTCGTCAGGGTAATCGACATGTGCTTCGATCGCCACCAAGTGGTCAAGTAATTCTTGGCGTAACAAATGCAATTCGCGCCCAGCCCCGCTTGACAAGCGTTGTGCCGCGGCTTTTGATGCGCGTTCGGTTTCTGCATTGATAAGATCGGCAACGGCTTCTGCTTGCGAGAGGTCAAGGCGTCCGTTAATGAAGGCCCGCTTGGTAAACTCGCCCGGCTGAGCGA
>JBPYDX010000291.1:0-8347 GCA_051986115.1 Candidatus Eremiobacteraceae bacterium | reverse complement strand
ATGCAAAGACGCGCAAATCCACAAACGGATGCTTGTAATGAATTTCCCTGTAGATAAAGAACGCTAGCCCGACAATGGACGCGATCGTTAAGACGATAATAAGGCTCGAATTATACCAGTCATCGTGCTCGCCGCGTTCAAGCACGTATTGCAGCGACGATATCCCCACGACCATGGCGCTTAGCCCAAGCCAGTCAGCACCTCGCTCAGGCTTCTTTAGATACGAGGGGTCCTGTATGAATGCCAGCGTCATGAAGAAGCCAGCTATGCCAAGCGGTATATTAATGTAGAAAATGAGCGGCCAGGTGTAATTTTGCACGATGTAGCCGCCCAGCGTCGGGCCTAACGCCGGCCCGACCATCGCCGCCAATCCGAAGAGTGCCATTGATTGGCCGCGCCGTTCCGGCGGAAACGATTCAAACAGAATTGCCTGCGCCGTCGGTATAAGTGCGCCGCCACCTAGTCCTTGAATAACTCGGTACAAAACGAGAATCCACACATTCGTCGCCGTGCCGCACAAGAACGAAGCGACCGTGAAGATCGCGATGCACGCAGCGTAGAAGTTACGGCGCCCGAAAACAGCCGTAAGCCAGCCGTTAAGCGGCATGATGATAACGTTCGAAAGAATATACCCGGTGGCCACCCATCCAATCTCGTCTATCGACGCGCCAAGGTTGCCGGCCATCTTGTCAAGCGCAACGTTAACGATCGACGCATCGATGATCGCCATGATCATTCCGATCATCACGGTCGAGGTGACGAGAATGAGCGCAGGACTACCTTGCTTTGGTGATGACCGGCCGCCGGCCGGAATCGGAATTGGTGGAGATTGTGTGGCCATTCTATCTCTTAATATGTTCCTACCCAATATATCGGCGGCCTTTACTTGCCAAGCGCGGTTGCCACGCAAGAAAGAAACCACAGGCCGCGCAAGGAAGTCACCCGACGCGTCGTCAGCTTCATTGTTGAGTAGGCGACTCTTCGCCTAAGGCTGGGTGAGCTTCGGTGCGCTCATCACCAGGACCACAACTCGCTGTTCCGCGTTCTTAGAATTTCCGCGCGTGATCGCTGTCGCGCGCTGACATTCTGGCTAAAATTTGAAAAACTCTAGGACGCCAACTGCCTATGAGAAAGGGAGCATCATGCCAGCTACTAACGGTAAGAAAATTGATCGCACCGTACTTCCGATCCCTGACCCAGCCTTTATGGGCAAGGTTGGCCGAACACTTGGAAGCTCTGAACCAGATTTTGCCGCACCGCTTCGTCCGCCAGAAGGAGCTCCCAATGTGCTTCTTGTGCTGATCGATGACGCTGGATTTGGAAACGCGTCGACCTACGGAGGACCCGTCGACACACCAAACTTTGATAAAGTTGCACAAAATGGACTGCGTTACAACCGTTTCCATGTAACAGCGCTTTGCTCGCCTTCGCGGGCCGCGCTCCTTTCAGGTCGCAACCATCATGCCGTTGGCTTTGGCGCCATCGCAGAGACAGCTTGTGGTTTCCCTGGCTACAACGCCCAGTGGCCAAAGAGCGCGGCGTCGGGTGCGCGGATTCTCCGCGACAACGGTTATAGTACTGCTGCATTCGGCAAGTGGCACATGTCGCCGATCGATCAACAGGGTGTGGCTGGTCCCTTCGATCGCTGGCCCAGCGGTCTTGGATTTGATTACTACTGGGGCTTCATCCCGGGTGAGTCCAGCCAGTACGATACAGTAATCACAGAGAACAATACATACCTCGGCCCCGGTTCGCAAGGCGACGAGAATTTCTACTTTCCCGACGCGATGGCTGATAAAGCGATTGATTGGATTCGAGCTCAGAAATCCAACGATCCGGAAAAACCATTCTTTATCTACTTTTCGACCGGCTGCAGCCACGCGCCGCATCACGTGACAACCAAATGGGCCGACAGGTATAAGGGGAAGTTTGACCAGGGCTGGGATGCTCTGCGAGTTCAAACCTATGAACGCCAAAAGAAGCTCGGCGTTATTCCATCTGATGCACAGCTCACGCCACGTGCGCCTGAGTTTCCCGCGTGGGACTCGCTGTCTGCTGACGAAAAGAAATTGTACGCTCGACAAATGGAAGTGTACGCAGGTTATCAGGAAAACGCTGACTGGAACGTGGGCCGCATGATCCAGGCGATCGAAGACATCGGAATACTCGACAACACGCTTATCATCTGGATTTTCGGCGACAATGGCGCAAGCATGGAAGGCACCCCGACTGGCTGTGTCAATGAAATGACCACGCTCAACGGCGTACCGCTAACCGCGCAGGAACAGCTCGGGCTAGCAGAATTGTATGGAGGCATTGAAAAGTGGGGCGGCCCTGTAACGGACCCGCACTACGCTTGCGCATGGGCCTGGGCGGGCAACACGCCTTTCCAATGGGGCAAGCAGATCGCATCGCACTTAGGTGGCACGCGCGACGCCATGGTGGCTTCGTGGCCGAAGCGGATCAAAGATAAAGGCGGTCTGCGCTCACAATTCACGCACTTGATAGACGTTGTGCCAACGATTCTTGAGGTCGCTGGGATCCCCGCACCGAAGGTCGTCGATGGCATCGAACAAATTCAAATGCATGGTGTCAGTTTCGCGTACACGTTTGACGATGCCAAAGCGGCGGAGCGCCATACACAGCAGTATTTTGAAATCTTCGGCAATCGCGCGATGTACAAGGACGGGTGGATCGCGAGTTGCAGGCTCGACCGCGCCCCGTGGGGATTGGACCCGGCATCTTTGGCGAAATTCGCTCCAAACGTGTACGATCCAGACAAAGACCGCTGGGAGTTATACAACCTCAACGACGATTTCTCGCAAGCGAATGACCTGGCGCAGAAAAACCCAGAAAAGCTTAACGAACTCAAAGCGCTTTTCTGGGAAGAGGCGGCGAAGTACCATGTGACGCCGCTGTTGGCAGGTTTAGGAATTCTGTGGGGCTATTTGCCGAGCGCAGGAGCTGCCAAGAAGAAATTTACGTTTTATCCTGGCGTTCAGAACATCCCGCAGGGTTTGGTCCCACACATCTTTGGCACGTCCTACACTATCGAAGCTGATCTCGTTGTTCCATCCGGCGGCGTCGAAGGCGTCATTGTGGCAAACGCGGACTTCTTAGGTGGTTTTGCACTCTACGTGCAAGGCGGAAAACTTCATCAGCACTATGCATTCTTGGGTCTCCCTCCCACCACGCAGGGTCGTCAGCATCCATTGCTTGCGAAGTTTCTTGAGAAGACTGGAAATTTAGCCCCGGTTTTCAGAAATTATACGTTAACCTCGCAGGATCGGGTGCCAACCGGACCCGTTACCGTCCGCTTCGAATTTGTCGCAGACGAACCCAAGCAGGGTACCGGTGGAGCGACGAGGCTGCTGATTGACGGCAAGAGTGTTGCGACAGGGCGACTCGAGCATACGGTTCCCGCTGTCTTTACTGCGTATGCTTGTATGGATATTGGCAGAGATAATGAGAAGCCGGTTTCATTGACCTACAAATCTCCGTTTCCGTTTACTGGCACGATCAAGGAAGTACGATTCGAACTCCTACCGAGCACAGACTCTGAAAACGCTGAGCGCGAAAAAGAACGTCAGCAGACCAGGCTTCTCGCCGGGGTTCACGGCTAAAGGTCTACATAGATGGCGTGCAAACGGTTATAGCCGTTGGAAAGGTTGCTGGTGGAAGCGTCGAAAATCGACAAGCACCAGCGCGCGTCGTTAGCTCAATGGTAGAGCAGCGGACTCTTAATCCGTTGGTTGTGGGTTCAAGTCCCTCACGACGCATTCGCTCGATCTATGACATTGGTGCAAGCATGTGACTACTCGGCACACCTGGGGACTCATCGCCGCTGCTGCGCTCGGCGTCGTGTCCGGCTATTGCCTGGCGCCTAAGTCCGCTCGACGCGAACTTAATCGGCGCGCAGTACGAAATATTTCGACGCTGCAAGGCGTCGCGGTGCGAGAGGGTACCAAGGCCGCACGGGCAGTGTCGTACGCAGCAGCAGTGGCAAATAAAGTCGCTGAGAACGTCGTCCGGCAAATCACCGGCCCTCTCACCGTGGCGCTCGGGCCGACGCAAAAGCTAAAAGACGCTCTTGCTTCAGATCCAATTTTATCGCAGCGCGCCATCTGGGTCGACGCTCTTGGAGACACAATGCTGCTGCATGGCGTTGTCGAGAGCGATGAGGAGTGGCGCTCGGCTGATTTGCTCGCTCGCCTTGCCTCCCCGGATGGTTCGGTTCGAAATCTCCTTCAGGTCCGCAAGTAAGCAGACTTGATGCGCGTAACTCGCCCGATCGTTATCGCGACGGCAATTACATTGGTGTGCGCGGCACCTCAGCCGCTGCCATACCCTCCCACACCTGCCATACCGGTCGCCGAAAATTACTTTGGAACCAAAGTCGTTGACCCGTTTCGTTGGCTCGAAGATGGGAGCTCACCCAAGGTCATCGCTTGGGCGCAAGCGCAAACCGCGATCGCACAGCAATTCATCCAATCGCAGCCTTCATACCCTGTGTACCTTAAGCAAGTGGGCGCGCTTTCAAAGACCGGCCCGTATCGGTACGGTTTAGTTATCCGCAATGGACAATACATTTATCTACGCGGCACACCACCCCAACCCCAAGATGAACTCGTAACGCGCCTAGGACTTCACGGCGCCGAGCGTGTCTTATTCAATCCAAACGCCTTCGGATCTAGCGGTCAGGCTCCAGCGATCGAGTCAGTCTTCCCGTCGCTCGACGGTTCCAAGGTCGCCTTCACGACCCAACCTGGTGGTTCAGAAGAAGAGACCCTGCATGTCGTTGACGTTGCGACGGGACGCCTACTGCCCGACGTCATCGCTCACGTTGGAGGCGGCACGACGCCGACGGCAATTATTTGGGATCGGGATGGCAAGGGCTTCATTCACACACGCTTCCCCTTGTCGGGAACTGCTGACCAACGCCAAATGAACATTAGACTTTACCATCACGTGCTTGGCTCCGATCCTTCAAGTGACGCCTATGTGTTTGGGAATGGGCAACCCGCAAATGTTGAATACTACGTTGTTCAAGCAACGCAAACAGATAATGACGCACTTTTTGTCGACGCCGGCGACGGCGTCTTTGCCAGTGCGTACATTCGTCACAACGGCGGCTCATTCACAAAAGTTGCGGATCCAAGCGATCAAATTAATTGTTGCGAGTCGGCTGATCGCGCCACATTCAGCAACGGTAATCTGCTCGTCGTTACCTCGAAGAATCACTCTACCGGCGACGTTGTAAGCATTGCTCCCGGTCAAAATTTCGCAACCGGATCAACAATCGTAGCAGCCGGGAAAACTTCAATAGATGCGCTGATTGCAGTTCCTGGCGGTTTTGTTACTCGAGAGATCGACGGTGGCGATGCCGCCGCGCGCTACTTTGACCCGACTGGCAAGCAGCTCGCGTCGCTCCCATTGCCCCCGGTTTCTACCGTGGCAGGCATAGCAGCAGACCCTCGAGGTGGCGATATCATCATCCGCTCGTCGTCCTACACGACACCCGGACGGTGGCTTCTTTACAAAGCGAGCGTCAATCAACTTGTCACCACAGGTATTGCGGACAAAGTTCCAGGCGACTACTCACAAGTCGTTGTACGTCGCGTGTTCGTTATGTCGCTGGACGGCACTGCGCACATCCCGCTTGAGATCGTCGCGCTGAAATCAAATTCACTCGGGGCGCGCGCACCAACCATCATGACCGCATATGGATCGTATGGCATTGTATCGTCGCCGTTCTTCATTGGCTCGCTCCTCGCGTGGCTAGAACACGGCGGTGTGTTCGCGCAGGCAATGATCCGCGGCGGCGGCGAGTATGGCGAGGCTTGGCATCAAGCAGCCGTTCACGCAACTGTTTATAAACGAGCCGACGATCTCGCTGCCTGCGCAATGTGGTTTTCCCATCATGGTTATGCGGACTCTCGGCATCTGGGAATTTTTGGAGGGAGCGCAGGCGGTTATCTCATGGGCCTCGCCTTAACGCGCAATCCCAACCTTTACCGCGCTGTTAACTCCAACGTTGGATTTTACAGTGAACTGCGCGAAGTGTTTACGCCCAACGGCGCCTTCAACATACCAGAATTCGGCAATCCAAAAGACCCAAAGCAATTCACCTGGGTCTACGCCTACTCGCCGTACTACCATGTTGTCAAGGGCACCGCGTACCCCGCAGTCCTTATGGAAACAGGTGAAAACGATCCGCGAGTTGCTCCTCGCGAATCACGCAAAATGACTGCCATGCTGCAAGCCGCCACGTCCTCGGGGTTGCCCATCCTTTTGTGGGAGAAATCTGGTCAAGGCCACGGCATCGGCAACTCTTTTGATCAGCGCGTCGCTGCGCGTACGCAAATGCTAACATTTTTCGATAGCCAATTGCATTAGACACAAACTGGCTGCAAAGCCGCTATGAACGAGCGTGGTCAGGCTAGAAGTACTAGGTTAGAAAATTAGGGCATGTGGCGGAATTGGCAGACGCGCCGGACTTAGAATCCGGTGACCGCAAGGTCGTGTAGGTTCAAATCCTATCTTGCCCAGACAAAGCGACGCGCCTGGTAACGTCTACCTTCGTATTAGTGATGCAACCCAGGTGGTGGTTCATTCGCATCTGACGCGCGCACGCACGTTGCGGTGATCCACAAGAAGATTCCTAAAAAGAGGGCGCCGCCAACAAACAACACTACAAAGACTAAGCTGTCATCGCCACTCATAATCGCGATTTTCGGCTTCTGGTGCCACCTTTCCCGGCAAGGATAATGCGTTCGCGCGCATAAGAACGGGCACTCATCATCGCGCGGAAGTAGCTCAGCGGTAGAGCATCGCCTTGCCAAGGCGAGGGTCGCGAGTTCGAATCTCGTCTTCCGCTCCACACGTTGCGCGCGATCACGTCATACTGAAATGAAGGACGCACCTCTTCATACGACGGTGCATTAATCGCGTGTGCTGTTGTCCTTCACTGCCAAGGATAGCCCAAAAATTCAATCGAAAAACGCTCGCCCAATGTCGCCCCTGCTAACCACTTCGCTGTGACCATCTCCATCCGCAAGCTCGCCCCAACTGAGGTCGAGCTCGACATAGAAGTTTCACCCGCTGATCTCGCTCAAGCCAGGGACCGGGCTTTTCGCAAGCTCGTTACCCGATACAAACTCCCCGGTTTTCGCGCGGGTCACGTCCCCCGCAAGATCTTCGAACAGCATTTCGGCAAGAGCAGCATCGAGAGTCAAGCAATCGAGGACCTCGTCCCCGAGGTATATGCAAAGGCGCTCAAGGAGCATCAACTCGATCCAGTCGACCGTCCACACATCGACCTAGATCGTTCCGACGAGCAACGCGGGCTGCTTATCAAAGCAAAGGTTGCGGTGCGTCCAGAAATAAAACTGTCCGACTACCGAGGTATCTCCGTCGAACGTGCAGCGGCCATCGTCACCGAAGAAGAAGTCGACCACAGCATCGACGCTTTACGCAAGCGCGCCGCAGTGCTCGAACCTGTTGAAGATCGCGGCGTGCAAGACGGCGACACAATTACGATGGACTACAAAGGCGAAATCGACGGCAAGCCCTTCGAAGGCGGCAGCGCCGAGAACCACACAACAGAAGTCAGCGCCGATCGATTCTTGCCTGGATTTGCAGAGCAGCTGCATGGTGCAAAACCCGGCGAGCCTGTAACCGTTCGCGTCACCTTTCCCGCCAACTATCGAACAGACGAACTCGCAGGTAAAGACGCTGTCTTCAATGTTATCGTACACGAAATCAAACGGGCGGTGCTTCCGGAACTCAACGACGAGTTTGTGCATCAAGTTTCGGATCGCGCCAACGTCGAAGATCTGCGCGCGGACGTGCGTCGTAGACTCGAAGCTGTCGCACAAGCTCGCTCTCGCGAAGCAATGCAACGCCAAGTTCTCGACGAATTGCTCGTGCGCAACGATGTGCCATTGCCCGACGTCTTGGTCGAGCGCGAAATCGATAGCCTTGTCGCCGACGCAAAAGCCTACATGCAGCGCATCGGCCGCTCGTGGGAAGAGTACCTGTCGGCAAAAAACGTGGACGAAAGCGGACTACGCAAGGAATATCGCGTCGAAGCTGAACGCCGCGTGAAGACCGCTCTCCTCTTAGAAGAAATCGCCAAACAAGAGAAGATCGATGTTACGACTGCCGACGTCGAGCAAGAATTGGATGCGATGGCGCAATCGTATGGGCAAACCCGCGACGCAGTGATCGAGGTGCTGCGCAGAAGTACCGGCTTTGGGCCGATAATGGATACAGTGAGCCGCAGAAAGACCCTCGACTTCCTGGTCGACAACGCGAACGTTCACGATGCCACCGCAGTAACGCTGAA
>JBPYDX010000290.1:0-2720 GCA_051986115.1 Candidatus Eremiobacteraceae bacterium | reverse complement strand
GAGCCGGGCACGATGGTTGTCGCTGATAGCACCCGCCGGTTAGTCGCCGGGCGCTTCGAGTACGCGGATCTCGGCGCGCAAAAGATTAAAGGCGTCAACGAACCCGTGCGCGCTTGCGCGTCGTTCGCGAGTTGAGCGAGGCCGAACAGCTTGCGGCAAAACGCACCACTCTTGTTGACTGCGTCGGTCGCGACCGCGAATTGCGCCTTTTGCTTGATCATTGGGAACTTGTGTCGGCTGGAACCGGTCAAGCGGTAGTCGTCAGTGGCGAGGCCGGTATCGGAAAAACGAGGCTGGTGACACTGTTTTGCGACCAACTGCCCGCCGATGCTCAATTCTACATACGACTTCAATGAGCACAGCAATACCGCAATAGCCCACTCCGCCCAGTGATCAACCACTTGCGGCAAGCCGCAGGTTTGGAGGGCGATGAGGCGCCTGAGTTGAAGTTGGCCAAGATAGAGCTGTTGTTGAGTATGGAGGATCGCGGCGACGGTACGCGCCTCATGGCGACGCTCTTATCGCTGCCGCTCGCCAACGGCGACAATCGCGCGACAATGTCGCCTGCCCGTCAGCGGGCTAGAACTATGCAGCTGCTAAACAGACAGATGTGCCGTTTGGCGGCCGAGAAGCCCGTCCTCTTAGTTGTTGAGGACGCACATTGGCTGGATCCAACGACCGAAGAGATGTTGGGCGATCTTCTGGATCGGCTAAGCGAACATCGAATTATGATGTTGGCAACGACGCGGCCGGACTATGCATCGGCCTTGGTCGACCATCCGCAAGCAATGACGCTGATGCTTGGGCGGTTGAGTCCTCCGTACGCGAGACAAATGATTTCGGCGGTGAGTGGCAGCAAGACTTTGCCAGCGGGGCTGGTGGATCATATCCTGCTTAAGACCGACGGCGTTCCACTCTTCATCGAGGAATTAACGAAAGACATTCTGGAATCTACTACACTGGACGAGGCGACCGCCCGGCGAGACAGCACATTTTCCAACTCTTCGATCCCATCGACCTTGGCTGATACGCTGAGGGCGCGCATTGATCGGCTTGCTTCGGTAAAGGAAGTGATGCAAGTAGGCGCGGCAATCGGCGTAGCTTTTCATATGCGGTCATTGACGCAGTTGTTCATCCCGACCAAGAGGTTCTGCGTCGAGCGCTCGATCGTCTCGTCGAGGCTAGGTTGATCTATCAACATGGCTCGCCACCGGACGCCGTATACGCATTTAGGCATGTGCTTTTGCAGGATGCTGCCTACGAGAGCATGCTGCGAAGCCAGCGCATCTCATTGCATGCACGCATAGTTTCGGTCATCGAAAATCAATTTCCTGAGATTGCGGAATCAGAACCCGAACTCATAGCGCATCACTACTCGCGTGCGGAACTTGGCGACAAAGCGATCCGCTGCTGGCTCAAGGCAGGAGCCAACGCTTTAAGTCGTTCGGCCAACCTTGAAGCTATCAATCATCTGCGTGCCGGGTTGCAACAGCTTTACGCCGTCGCCTCAGACGATGAGCGTGCTCGCTTGGAATTGGAGCTGCAGCTGACCTCGGGTCAAGCCTTGATTGCGGCTCGAGGCTATACAGCAGCTGAGACGACCCTCGCATTCGTACGCGCGGAGCAGCTTCTAAGTAGGATTGGCGACGTCGGACAACGTTATTCGACTCTCTACGGCATCTTTGTCGGGCATCTCATCGGCGGGCACATTGATTCTGCGTCAGACACTATCGATAGGATAGGTCGGCTAGCAAGCGACGGCGACGACGATGGTTATGCGTGCCTGGCGCACAGGTTATCCGGTAGTCTTGCTTTCTTTCGCGGTGACTTGCGATCCGCGCAAGCTCAATTGCAGAAGGCCATTGAACTCTACGCACCCGCGCAGCGGCGACTTGCTTTGCACTTCGGTCCGACACCGGCCCGGCCGCGCTGATTTTCTTGTCGATGACAGAATGGCTTAGAGGCAATCCGCAGAGCGCGCTGCGGACGGCCCAAATTGCTATCGACGACGCGCACCGATTGGGAAACGCTCTGACGCTCGGACAGGTGCTGACGCTGGCTGCGCAGCTCCACTACCCTACGAGAGCATGCTTCGGCTAGCCAAGGAAGGCGACGATAACTGTGAACAAAACGGTATTCGTTACTTCGGGGCGATTTGTCAATTGTACCAGATTTGGGGGCAGGCGTGGTCGTCTCACGTGCCCGATTGCGTCGACAAATTTCGACGCGGTCTGGCGGCCTACGAAGACATGAAATGCGGCCTTCAGGTTGCACTCTTTCGTGGCATGCTGGGCCAGCTCCTTCTCGCGGCCAATGACCCGAGGGGGGCTGCCAAAGAATGCGAGCTAGCTCTTTCAAATATAACAATCAACGGCGAGCGCTGGTGGGCTCCGGAGATCTACCGTACGCTTGGGGACGCGCTGTTAGCTTTGCCAAACGCCGAACTTGCGGAAGCGGAAAACTGCTTTCGTCGCGCCGTTGCGGCGGCACAGCAAACTGGCGCGTTGATGC
The DNA here is from genome assembly GCA_051986115.1 of Candidatus Eremiobacteraceae bacterium. Lineage (GTDB taxonomy): Bacteria > Vulcanimicrobiota > Vulcanimicrobiia > Eremiobacterales > Eremiobacteraceae > JAFANK01. The sequence goes on along the minus strand of JBPYDX010000290.1, from coordinate 209 downwards.
TCGAGCTTCGTGCCTCCGCAAGGCTGGCCAAAATCAACGTTCGACGACATGATGAGCAGGAAGCGCGGCGCATCCTGGCATCGGCCCTTGACAAATTCGATGAGCGGATCGACGGTGCAGATTTGCGGGCTGCCTTAGCGTTCCTGCGCGAGATTTCTTAATGTGCGCCTTTTGAAGACCGGCCCGGCAAACAGTTGACGAGGCGTCGC
>JBPYDX010000289.1:0-2794 GCA_051986115.1 Candidatus Eremiobacteraceae bacterium | reverse complement strand
GCTCGCGATTGGAAACGACGATCACTTCCGCGCCCGGCAGCTTCTGCGACAGCACGCGGCGCAGCATGGCGGGAGACCATTCCACCTCTGGGCCTTCGATCGGCAGATTGGCAAACTCCAGGTCGCGCAAAAGACGACGAAATTCACTGCCGAAGGGTGACGCTTCGGCCACGGTCGCCGTATCGCTGCGGCCGAGCCTTGCTTCCTCGATTGCTTGTCGCAGCGAGCGTACCCAGCGGCGCCCCAACAGCACTGCCACCACGGAAGCCAGCGCCGCAGCGAGGAAAGCAATACCGACGAGCGCGACCATGATCCAGAGGCGTGCTTCGGCGCTCCGTCGCTCCGCAAAGCTAAGATCGTGAAGCAGCACGACGTGACCGCGCTCATCGGCTGCCACGAGCGGAAAGCTCGACACAATCAGCCGGCGGCCATCAAGTTGCCAGTCGGAGAAGCGCGCCGCGTTGCCCAACGCTGTCCGGTTGCAGGCGAAAGCCTTCGGCATCGCTTTGGTGGCATAGCGCAGATGCTCCTGGTCGTCGCAAAAACCGACGGCCAGCAATTGCTCGTCGAGCGCCATCCGCTCGAACAAGGCTGTGATTTTTGCCGAATCGTGCTGGTCGAGAAGTGTTATGATGTCATCGACCGCCGAATTAAACGCCAACACCGAGCGCGACTGGATGTCGCGCACGGACCAATGCTCGATCAAGGAGACCGCGAACGGCGGGATCAATAGGATCGCCGCTGCGATAAGAAATACCGCCGCGAGGCCGTAGCGAATGATGATTTTCATCGTCGCCACCCCCTGAGCCGTCCATCGGCGGGGGGCTCTCCCCAGTAGCGCATGGGAGCTAAGAATGCAGACGGCAATGCGTCGAAAATACGACTTATGAATATTCGGTAGACTCCGTCACTCGCGGTCGACGCGCATGGCTTCGCTCACTTGCAGCGAGGGCGACGACGCTGGTCTGTATTTGTTGGTGCACTCACGGCACGTGATTACCGAAAATGATCGCTTGAGGCCGAGCGACTTCGTCATGCGGTCGGGAACCCGGCGCGCCTGCCGTGGTATTTGACCCCGGCGACATATCAATCTAGATAAACAGCCCCGCCCACAAGGAAATCAGACAGTGTTGAACAGACTCGCGGCCGCTGCCGCCTTGCTCGCGGCTACGCCGGCCGTGGTTCTGCTCTTCAGTTCGCCGCAAGAGAAGGCAGCGTCTGCCAACGCTGCGATACCGATATTTGCAGACAGCATCCGCGCGCCTGAGCAGAACAATGAATTGCAGGAACGCTGCGCCAAGCACGCTGCGGAACTCTTCGCGGAACAGCTGAAGGACCCCACGGCCTGGATGGGTCAGGCGTATGTAATCGGCGAGGACGGCACAACCAAGTTTGATTACAAGAATCACTATAGCCCTCGTCTCAATAAGTGTTTCGCCCTTTTGACACGGGATTTTAGCGCCTACGCGCATAAGACGGATTCACACTCCGAATACTTGTGGGACGTTAATGCCCATACGATGGTCGGAAACTTGACCGTGGATAACGTCCCCGACGTCCTCGTCAGCGTCGGTTGCATTGTCAACGACACGCTTTGTGACAAAGCCGGCAAAATCGACGGCAAGGGATGGGACGATTTGATTGCGCCTTACATGAGCTGATGAAAGACACCGAGGCTGCCACGCAGAATGGGACGACCTGTCAACCCCCTCATGTCCGTTGCCACAATAGCGTCACATCATCGTCGCGACGAATGCCCACGGATCGGTTGACGAGAGTCTTCACGCCGGTCGCGATCAGTATTGGCCACCGCCGGCATTAATGCGTCGCTAGGGCAACGCCCAAGGCGACAAAAATCGCGGCAATGCCCTTCTGCACCAGCTCGCGGCGTGACAGAGTCTCGCGGCTGACGCCGGGACAGACGAGGCTGAGCACGAGGCCCAGCGCAAATACAAATAATGTCGTGGTGCTGCCGATCGCCTGGACGAGACTGAGCGGAGCGAACAGCAGCGCATAACGGTTTCCCAGGCTGCCGGCCAGATTGATGAGCTCGTTCGATGCGTTGATCGCCAATAAAGCGACCGTGTTCGCGCGCAATATTGCTACGAATTGCCGCCGGTAGGGTTTGATCGCGAGCAAGGCGGCACCGAAAAGCCCCTCCCCGACGAACATCCAAAACGTGGTCGTCCAAAATTCGACCTTGATGGCGAAGATTTTGAAGATCAGCGCACTCAGCGCCATGATAAATCCGCAAGCCAGCATCAGCGCTGCCAATCGCACGTTGAACATGCGCGCACTTTGTTCGAAGCGGATCGAAACGATCAGCGCTCCGAAAACGATCAGGGCGCCGCCTGACATTTGCAGCGGCGACAAAGTCTCGCCGAGCACGAGGTAGGCCAAGGCGTAGCCGAACAGTGGCCCCGCCTGAAAGAACGGCGCCACCACGGACGCCTCCTCCAATTGCAACGCCTGCAGATAAAGCAGCAGCGCGCCCATGTAGAGGATGCCGGAAAGCACGATGAGCGCGAGACTGCCGACACTCGGCTGCAATATCGTAGGCTCGCGAAACCAGATGAACGGCAGCAGAAAGACGCCGACAAAGGCGGTGAAAACGAGCAGCACCGCAACGTTGCTCTGCTTGAAGAAGCGATCGACCAAATACTTGTCGAGATGCACCGAGATGGCCCACAACACCGGGCCGGAAAACGCAAAAAAGAGCCAAGACATCGGTTTGCCAAGTCTCCGAGGTTGGCCGGCGGTTTGCGCACTTCTCGATCATGAGGTGAACGGTTTG